>JAEWDG010000208.1 GCA_023390215.1 Bacteroidota bacterium
GTTGTTACGAGTGCTTGGCGAATTCGTTATTTTGTAAGTCGCACTATAGCTGGGATTTGTACAGATGATGGAGCTTGTTTTTCATTAGTTTTTCAATTAAATTTTTAGGATTACTTATGTAGCCTTGATCTTTTGCTCCACTTTTGTATCATGCCAAAAGTGGAAAGAATGAAGTCAAGGCAAAAGAAGTGATACAAAAATGTATCAAGACTAAAGTAGATAGATTGTCATCAAGGCAAAAGAATAGTAGGAAAAATTTCTAATCTCAGTGTCCGCTCCGCGCGACACTGAGGGAACCCGGAAAAGGACGGGCCTTGATAAAATGCAGGGCCTGAAACCAAATTGCAGTAATTAAAAATATTCTCCCGCAGATCCCGCAGATTTTCGCAGTAGTATAAAAAAGCAAGACTGGCCAGCATCTAAAAAGCGTCCCAAACTGCGTATGGGACAGGTTAAGAAAATTGAATGAAGAGGCGTTAAAAAAAGGAAATGTAGCGATGTGATGCTGGGTTATATTCAGTGCTGGTAAGGTGCACCGACGATTAGAATTATTTGAAGCTTGAGCTTTTTCCTTTTAGCCATTGCGTCAAGGCAAAAGAAGTGATACAAACCATATCAGGACAAAAGTGGAAAAATTGCTGGCGGGCAATCATATGTCATATTCGCAACTCTACGACCCCGAGCAATACATATATTCACTTCAGCATTGTTAAAATGCGATTCACAATTCATAAACGGTTTTAATTGGTTAGGGATGGTTTTTTGGCAGAACAGTTATGGTAAACAATATTGTTTTGCTTTAAGGTTAGACCGTCCCTGAATTCCATCTCTTCATGTTCACCTCATGTTCAGTTGTTGTATAGGTAGTGTATAGGCAGTGTATAGGTGTACGCCGACCGAAAGAATTGTATAAAAAAATCTCCCCTTGGGGCAGACCTATTGTCTGCCCTGAAAAATTCGATGAAGTTTTATCCCCCGTTGGGGCAGACCTATGTGTCTGCCCGAATTAATTAGATAAGTTAAATCCCTCGTTGGGGCAGACCTATTGTCTGCCCGAATTAATTAAATAAGTTAAATCTCCCGCTAAGGCAGACCTATTGTCTGCAAAAAAGAATTGGAGAAAATTCTCAGTGACCACTTCAAGCGAAACCGGGCCAGCCAACGCAGCTAATCTCAATCGTTTTCCCTTCCCCGCGATCCAATACCTTTGGGCATATCTTAAAGCCATGTTTCGAATAGTAACGTCTTTATTTTTAATACTGGTGTCGGATGTCTCATTCGCCCAACCTCGTTTTGCCAATATCTTTTCCGACCACATGGTACTCCAGCGAGATGAAGCCATCAATGTGTGGGGATGGGCATCAGCAAAAGAAAAACTTACCGTAAGATTTCATAACCAATCCCGAAGTGTTACCACAGATAAACAGGGTAAATGGCTGGTGAGCTTCGATAAAGAATCTGCCGGCGGACCTTTTGAACTTTCTGTTCAGGGTAAGAAGGATAAAAAATCTTTAACTGATATTTTGGTAGGTGAGGTTTGGCTTTGTTCCGGCCAGTCTAATATGGAATGGCCGTTGAATGCTTCTTTGAACGGCGATGAAGAAGTGGCCAATTCTGCGAATAATTTTATCCGGCATGTCAAACTGGAACATGAAGTAGCTGCATCTCCGCTGGATGATATTAAGCCAACTTCGTGGAAAATTGCGAATGCACAAAATTCAGGAGACTTCACCGCGGTAGGTTATTATTTCGCGAAGAACTTATACAAAGAATTGAAAGTTCCCATCGGTTTGATTAACAGTTCGTGGGGTGGTACAATGGTAGAATCCTGGATCAGTAAATCGGGTTTACAATCAAACGCGGAATTCGTCAATGTCGCGAATCAGCTTCCAACTTCTATAGAGCAGTTTAAGATGGCGCAAGAGGACCGCATTAAAAATGATATAGCGAAGTTTCAGCAAGTCCGACCGGGTGAAGTGGTGGAACACCGGGAGTTACCTGATTATGATGATACATATTGGGGCACACTGACGATACCTCAAATCTGGGAGTCGCAGGGTTTACCAACGTTTGATGGAGTGGTATGGTATCGATACAGTTTTTATTTGAATGATGATGAACTGGGTGGTGATGTTCCGCTTAATCTTGGAACCATAGATGATAACGATGAAACTTATGTGAATGGGAAATTGATCGGTGAAACCAAAGCGTGGGATAAGCTACGCCATTACATAATTCCTAAATCTGTTTTGAAGAAAGGTAATAATGTGATTGCTGTCAGGGTGCTGGATACAGGCGGTGGCGGTGGCTTTTACGGTGAGGCTTCAGGTGTAAATATGCAGGTGAATGGTAAGACGATTTCACTTGCCGGTAATTGGAAAGCCCGCGTGGATGTGAACACATCAGTGAATGCGATTAATCCCAATTCAATGCCGACCCTTTTATACAACGCGATGATAAATCCAATTTTGAAATTCAGGTTCAGGGGCGTTATCTGGTACCAGGGAGAAAGCAACGCGGATCGTGCGACTCAATACAACATTAGTTTTCCGTTGATGATCAATGACTGGAGAACGAAATTTAATCAGGCAGATATGCCTTTTTATTTTGTTCAGCTTGCCTCATTCAATGCGGCCAATCAGAATGATACCAATGGCAGCAAATGGGCTGAACTCAGAGATGCGCAATTGCAAACCTTGAAATTACCGCATACGGGAATGGCTGTGATTACGGATATTGGTGACTCGAAAGATATTCATCCTAAAAACAAAAAAGATGTGGGTTATCGCCTTGCAATCCTGGCGTTGAAAAATGAATATGGAAAAAATATTATTGCTTCAGGCCCGGTTTATAAATCAATTAGTATAGATCAATCACGCGCCATTATTCAATTCGCTAACGTGGGTAGTGGATTGCTGGCAGCGAATTCAAAATACGGTTACCTGATGGGCTTTATGATTGCAGGTTCGGATCAGAAGTTTCATTGGGCTAAGGCATTGATAAATCATTCAAATAATACGGTTTTAGTTTGGTCTGAAGAAGTGGCCACCCCCGTTGCTGTTCGTTATGGCTGGTACGATGATAATCAAGATGCAAATCTCATGAATGCAGAAGGGTTACCTGCAAGTCCTTTTCGTACAGATGGTTTTCCCTTGTTAACAAAAGACGAGAAATATATAATTGGTCATTGATGATAAAGAGAATAGTTATACTGATGGCTGTTTTGTGCAACAGCCATTTTGTTTTTGCACAAACTGTGCCGCTGCCTTCGCAATGGAAATTCATCATGAAAGATGACTCCTTGTTTAAGTCTGAGGAGTTGGATGAAAGTGGATGGAGTGAAGTTATGGTTCCTTCGGGTTGGTTTAAGTTGGGCATTAACCAGGAAAGAGCGGTTGGCTGGTACAGAGTAAAAGTGAGCGTTCCCGCGAACCTGATGAATAAAGACCTGGTATTGTTTGGGGGCATGATCGATGATGCGGATGAAACGTATTTAAATGGAAGATTGTTGGGAAGTACAGGGAAGTTTCCACCCAACGACCAGACAGCATGGGACATGGAGCGAAAATATGTGATTGATAAATCTTTGCTCAAACCTGTATTGAGTATTGCGATCAGGGTTTACAATGGAATAGGGGATGGCGGTATATATGGTGGGAGATTAATGTTGATGGCAAAGGCGGATTACGACAAGCAGGTTGCTGATCAAATTAGAAGTAAAAAATCTTATTATAAACTTACGACGTCAAACGGGCTCCTGGCAGCGGTATATGATGAACAAACTTCCATGATTGAGAGTCTCTACCCTCATATATTTTCTTATTACGATTCGGGTTTGGTAGTTCGGCCTATTTTGTCAAATCTTAAATCGAATCTCACTTCGAAACCTGTAGCTACAAGTTATTTGAGAAATACGCATGTGATTGAAGTGAAATATCCAGGTTTGAGTTTATATTATTATGCTTCGTTTTTAAAAGCAAATAAGTGCCTTTACATTCTTGCAAGAGGAAAAAAAGCGGCACTTGATAAACTTGACTTTGACTATAAAGCGGTAAGTGGAAAGGTTAAACGAAAAGTGATTTTGCAAAAAACAGAGGCGGGTTATGATAAGCTGTTCGTTTACGGTTTTTCAGATACGCTGAACAACATGCCTGAACTGAATGAGAAAGTTTGGATTTCGCCGGAAGAGGAGGTTCAATACATGCGATCTGTTATCAATAAAGCAAAAATTCCTAAACAGGTTTCTATCTCAGAAAAAAATGTAATTGAGCAGGGTATTTCGATTTTGAAGATGAGTCAGGTAGGGGAGAAGGAAATAATCCCTTTAGCTAAAGGCCAGGTGCTCGCGTCGTTGCGGCCGGGCGTATGGGCTATATGTTGGGTGCGTGAT
>JAEWDG010000247.1 GCA_023390215.1 Bacteroidota bacterium
CCCCGTTGTTCAGTCATGTAAACTGGGAAAAACATTTGCCGGTGATGTATGCATTTTGGAGTAATGTAATATTCAATACAGGAGGATATGCAGGCAATCCCCTTCAGGTTCATAGAATTTTTCACCAACGGTTTGGCCTAAACGCTACCCAGTTTGAAAGGTGGCTTAAACTGTTCAATGAAACAGCAGATGATAATTTCAGCGGCCCGAACGCAGAGCTGGCAAAGCAAAGAGCTGCATCTATCGCCGGAGTGATGCAGACTAAGCTATTTGGAAATGCAGGAAACGCGAATCCCTTCTTCTGATTTTTTTTAGCCTTCCTTAACTTTTTTTCATCGTTTTATGCTCTCACGCATAGTTGAAGTGTAAAGGCTGATGTTACTTTACATAAAATTTAATTACGATGGAAACACTACCAATCGAAGCCAATTTCACCATTGGTTCAATCGTGGCCAGGCATTACAGGACTGCGGACGTATTCAAAAAATATAAAATCGATTTTTGCTGTAAAGGCAACAGGTTGCTCTCTGATGTGTGTAAAGAAAAAAATATTGATCAGGGTAAACTTGAAACCGAACTGGCGCTTGCTTCTCTTGATAAACACCAGAAGGATGCAGAAAGTCTGAGCAATACATCACTCAGCGACCTTGCCACCTATATTGAAAAAACGCACCACACCTATGTAAGGGAACAGGCGCCCCTACTTCAGGAATATCTCAATAAAATTGCGCGGGTTCATGGCGACAACCATCCCGAGCTCAGGGAAGTAAAAACGCTTTTTGAGCAATGCGCTCAGGAACTTTCCTATCATATGCATAAAGAAGAGGTTGTACTATTTCCCAGCATTAAAAGGTTAGAGGCATACAAAAACGACAGGAAACAGCCGGAAGACTTCTTTTTTGGAAAGTTTGCAAATCCGATCGGTATGATGATGGAAGAGCACGCTGCAGAAGGAGAAAGGCTGGAAAAGATCAGTGCACTCACGAATAATTTCACCCCGCCCGAAGATGCCTGTACAACATACCGTGTTGCCTTTTTAAAACTGGATGAATTTGTAAATGACCTTCACACGCACATACATCTTGAGAATAATATTCTGTTTCCCGCAACTGAGCAACTGGAATCCGATATTTTTTCCTGATGAAACGATCTAAATTCCTTGTCAACTTTTCACGCGAACATCACCATGGGCTTTTGCACGTGTGGCTGTTGCGGCGCGGGCTGCGAAACAAAATTGCACTTGAAAAAATGATCAGATATGCTGACTGGTTTTTCCGAACCTCCCTGGCTCCACATTTCGCTGAGGAAGAAAGTAAACTGGTTCCCTTAATAGGCGAAAATCATCCGTACAGAGAACGACTCATACGTGAACATGGACGTTTAACCGAACTCATGCAGCTATTAAAAACCAAGCCGGATGAAATTTCCCTGACTGAATACTTAAACCTGATCGAGTCTCATATCCGCTTTGAAGAACGCGAACTGTTCCGCTTTTTACAAACCCAGTATCCGGAAAAATAAAACGATAAGGTCATAGTAAAAATAAAGACCTGTTTTTATACTTGTGTTAATGTTATGATCAACCACGAACCGCCCCTGAAAAGGGGCTTCTTATTTATGAAGAAAATTTTAAAAATATCGGCTTTTAAATTTTAGAACAGAAAACTATCGAACCGTGACCATAAACGATTAAAAATTGTACTCACCTGACTTTATTCATAGATTATATATTTTCGTTTATCCTTTATTGTTAGTTTAAACTAATTTCTGAAATATTCTTTTTGGAGTTTTCAAAGGCGGCCCAGTCATGTCCGAATGACGATTGGTTGCCACTTTAATGATTAATATCTCATGTAGAAAGGATTCTAACATAGCTGCGGATTTTGTAGTACAAAATATAATCTTGTTTAGTAAACTTTCGAGTTTTCGTTAATCTCAACGGGCAGTTTTTTTATTTCGATTTATTATGCGTTTAATCATAACTGTAAGCTCGCCAAAACTTATAGATTTGCCGAAAATTCACCTGTGAAAACAAGCTTGTTGCAAAGCGAATTGATAACCGTAGAAAAACCAGTCCATATCCTGTTGGCCGCTGCAAGTTCCTATGAAAAACAAAATCCTGTAGACCGGTACAATGCGGATGCAACAAACTATTCAACATCCATGGAAGCTGGACCTGCTTTTACTGCTGCAGGTTCGGCTTCAACAATGGATTCCCTTCCTGCAGGCGATGAACTGCAACTAAAAGAGAATGTTGTCTTTCATCCGGAAACCCACGATCAATCAATCAAACTTTCAGTAATAACGCTAAAACCTATGAAAAGGACCAAAACACTTGTTGCTTACTCTCATGAACACAAAGATGGCTTACTGCATGTATGGAAAATCCGGCAGGGAATCAAAATGGGCGTTGATCCAAAACGACTTTCGAATTACATAGTATGGTATTATCGCCAGTATTTGGAAACGCATTTTCGCCATGAACACAGAAACATCCTTTCCATCCTGCCCCCGGCCCATCCCTTTCGTGTTCAATCGAGGGAAGATTTCATATACATTACCCGGCTCTATCTGGCTATACTGGATAAAAACAGTATAAATGACATTGAGCGCTATATTAAACTACTTGAAGCCAATATTCATTTTGAAGAGAAAACAGTTTTTGAGTACCTGCAGCGTTGCTTTTCTCCGCAACTGGATGCATTGGAGACGGAAACTCCAAGGGTAAGCAGATCGCAGGCTGTCGAAAATCAAGCCTGGGAGGATTGTTTCTGGCAGATGGCGACTGCGGCGTAATAAAAAAAGAAAGCAAACAATATGATTTGAAAATGTGTTGTTAGGAGACGCCGGGGAGAAAAATTTTAAGTTCATATTTTTAAATGCGTTTATACGTGTATGTAAGATGGTTGATATTGATATTTTAAAATCCGTTTTACACTGTTATTAAGTTGAATATTTGCCTGTTTTAAAGTAACATTGCCAACTTTTTCGGCTTACCAAAACCGGCTTCATTTATGCGAATTTTTCGGATTGCCACCCTGGCATTATTTTGTACGCTTTCAGCTTTAATTTCAAATTCCCAGTCGGTAACTGTTATCCAGCCCAACGGCGGAGAAGTGCTGTACGCCTGCCAGCAATATCCGGTTCAATGGAGCCAGTCGGGCAATGTTTCAAACTACTGGAACATCGATTATTCATTGGATGGAGGTACAATCTGGGCTTCTGTAGCTACAAATTACCTCTCAACAAATGGCCAGTTCTTATGGACTGTGCCAACGATTCAATCCAGTACCGTTCTGCTTCGCGTTTACGATGCGCAGAATTCTGCTACCGGAGATCGGAGTAATGCATATTTTACTATCAACATTCCCGTTACTTTAACATCCCCGGATGGGGGTGAAATATGGCAGGGAAATACGGTGCATAATATTACCTGGAATGCCGCAGGTACCTCCAATAAGTATAATATTGCCTATTCCATAGACGGGGGAACGAACTGGACAAATATTGTAACTAACTATAGCAATACAAGTGGCGTCTACGCCTGGACGGTTCCTACCCTCCCGCTCAGCACTAATTGTAAAGTAAGAGTACAGGATTATGTTCAAAATTGTATGCAGGATATAAGCGATAATGTTTTCACCATCACTCCTGCACAACCAATTCTTCTCACACCTAACGGTGGCGAGAATTTGAAAGCGGGATGTTATTTTTCCATCACCTGGAATACCGCTACACTGTATAATTCCGTAAGGCTGGATTATTCCATCGATAATGGTAACAACTGGATCTTAATCATCAATAGTACATCTAACGATGGTCAATATACATGGACATTACCCACTACTCCATCTACCACTGGTCTGGTACGCATCAGCAATTACAATGACCTTTCCCTAACCGACATCAGTGATGCGGTATTTAGCATCGCTCCGCCCGTTACGGTAACCACGCCCAATGGCGGAGAAACACTTGCAGGTTGCGCTTCTGTTCCCATCACATGGAATAAATCAAACTGCTACTCAAGCTGGAAAATAGATTATACTTTAGATGGCAGCACCTACAACAATATAACCACACTGTCAGATAATGGCTCTGCAACTCAGACCTATAACTGGGCTGTGCCAAATGGTATCAATGCCCCTACAGCTAAAATTCGTGTATCCGTTAACGGTACTCCTACCATTTTTGATGAATCCAATAACTTCTTCAACATCATTCCAAGCAATGATATTACCTTAACCACTCCTAATGGTGGACAGGTTTGGCAGGGACTTTCTCAACACCAGATCACGTGGACAAATCTGCCTACCGCTTCAGGACAATATTCTTTGCAATACACTACCGATAATGGAGTGAACTGGTACAGCATTACTACCAATGTCACAGGCAATTCTTACAACTGGACGGTGCCTAATATCCCTTCCACTACCTGCAGGATCAAAGTGACCGATTACATCAACAGTTGTAAATATGATATCAGTGATAATGTTTTCAGCATCACGCCTGCTCAGCCAGTCCTTCTTACGCCTAACGGTGGACAATCACTTTATTCCGGAACCTCTTACACGATTACCTGGAATGCAGCTACACTCTATTCAACCGTAAGACTCGACTACTCTATTGATAGCGGTGCCAGTTGGGTAACGATTTATAATGGTACTTCCAACGACGGTACACAAAACTGGACGGTTCCAAACGTAAGCACGACAACTGCGTTAGTAAGAATTAGTAATACGAACGATTTATCTGTTTCTGATGTCAGTGATGCCGTATTTACTATTAAGCCGGCTGTAACGATTATAACACCTAACGGTGATGAACAGGTTGATGTTGGTGGTTGTACAGTAACTTCCATAACATTTGACCGGTCTCCGGCCTTCAGCAGCTATTTGATTGAATACAGTTTGAATAGCGGCGGAACCTGGAATACGATAGTTAATAACTGGACTGCTACAACAAATCCTGCAACATATAACTGGAATGTTCCAAACATTAATTCAGGTCAGGCTTTGGTGAGGGTTACTCCTTCATCAACCAGTTATTCAGATGTAAGTGATAACGTATTCGATATCATTAAAGCCGTAACGATCATTCAACCCAATTTTGGCGGAATTATGCAGGCAGGAACTACCTATGATATTGCCTGGACCTCAGATGGTATCTCCAATGTGTATGATCTTTATTATTCTATCAATGGAGGTGCAACGTTTACCAATATCGTAACAGGCTATGTAACATCAACCAATAAATACACCTGGACAGTTCCAAATCTGCCTTCATCAAATTGCAAAATACTGATCGTAGATAATGTGAACACATGTAAGAAGGATACAAGTGATCAGGCGTTTATCATTAGTGCTACTGCTCCGCCGATCACATTAGTTAAACCAAATGGAATAGCTGATACAGTTAACACCTGTTCAACTTATACCATTATGTGGAATGAATCATCTACAATTGGCAGCTATAATATTGCTTATTCATTAAATGGGGGATCTTCCTGGACAAATATCATTAGCAATTACAGCACCACGACACATAGTTATGAATGGGCAGTTCCGAGTGGAATTGCATCGAATACTGTTCTACTTCGGGTAATGTCCGCAAACAATTCCTCTGTATTTGATCTGAGTGATGCATATTTTGTGATTAAACAACCTACTTATACATTCACAGGTACAGGAAACTGGAGTAATCCGGCAAACTGGTCTAATAACCAGGTACCACCAACAAATGCGCCCTCCTGTTCCGAAATCGTGATTGACCATCAGTCGGGTGGAAATTGCATTTTAGATGTACAGCAAAATGTGCCAACAAATGCGACATTAAGAATCAAACCGGGTAAGAGATTGACGGTTCCTGGTGATGTGCAGGTGCAGTAGGCATAATGCAGAATTGGGAACAAAATGACTTTTCTTTGGAAGTTGACAGGTTAGCTATCAGGGCTTAAAAATTATTATATAATATTGAAGGGTTAAATTCCCCTCCTTTGGAGGGGTGTCCCGGACGAAGTATGGGACGGGGTGGTCAAAATAATTAGCCAAATCAACAGTTGCATGTTTCCTGAAATAACAACAAACAGGTTTAAACTCCGGCAATTCAGAGATGGGGATCTCGAAAACATTTTCAGAGGATTATCTCATCCTGAGGTCATTCGCTATTATGGCGTCAGCTATGCAACTTTGGAATCTGCAAAATCGCAATTGACATTTTTCAATGACCTGGAGTTAAAAGAAACCGGGAAATGGTGGGCCATCACATCTCATGATGATAAAATTTTTTACGGTGCGGCAGGGTTAAATAACCGAATAAAAGAACATAGAAAGGCAGAAATTGGTTTCTGGTTATTGCAAGAACATTGGGGAAAGGGTATAATTAAAGAAGTTGTACCCATTATTTGCGACTACGGATTCAAACAAATGGATCTTCACCGGATTGAAGCCATCGTGGAATCTGAAAACCAAAACAGCAAAACAGTGTTGGGAATACTAAAATTCACCCATGAAGGAACGATGCGTGAAGGCGAAATTAAAAATGGTAAGTTTATTAGCCTGGACATTTATGCTATGTTGAATAAAGGATGATACAAAGGCGCACGGTCAAAAATAATTGATTAAACTGCTTTAGAATTCATTTACAATAACAAAACAATTAAAAATATCCATATAATGCAGGATGACACCAAAACAAATAAACTGGTTCGCTACATTAGTATGATGTTGTTTTTAATTTCTCTCACCCAAAAAGCTTATTGCACAACCGATAGTTGCAGTGATTCATTTCTCGTTTTTCTCCTCGGCTGGGCTGCTGCTTTTACGAGCTTTGCTGGAACTTCCTGGCTGGCAAATCCATTATTAATATTATCATGGATTCTGTTAGGTAAAAAATTGAAACTGGCAATGCTTTTATGTGTGGGAGCATTTATCCTGGCCTTGTCCTTTTTACTTGCAGGTGAAGTAACTGCAAATGAAAATGGCCAGCAACACCAGATCGTTTCCCGAAATGCGGGTTATTGGCTTTGGTTGACAAGTATGCTCGTGATGGTTTTCGGCACATTTTGGTTGCAGCTAAAAGAAAATACGCAGAAATTTCATGAACAAAGAAAACAGGATCAGCAATCCACGAACTATCTGCATTAAAAGCATTTTCCTCCTTTTAATGCTTTGCCAGTCAGGATATTGGAAAGGTCTTACACTTAAACATATTTATCCGGCACATCCAAATGCCATGATATTTGTCAGTAATTTCAATTAGAAGACTATAGAATTTTGAATGTTGAAATCACCAGGCTCTTCGCAAAAAATAATCAGTCTCATTTCTGGAGGCGACCTGCGACAAACCAGGGGCGTTAATATTTTGATCAGTTTAATTTCAAATCAAAAGGATTTCGATGATTTGTTTGAAATAATTGGTGAGGATCGTTTAATTAATATGCGGATTGCAGACGCACTCGAAAAATTATCGAGAAACAACCCGCAATGGTTAAATACGCATAAATTAAAAATTCTGAGGCTGCTGAGTACTTATCAGGAAAAGGAATTTCTCTGGCATTTGGTACAAATGTGTACTTGGGTAAAATGGTCAAAAACAGAAATTAAAATTGTCACCACCCTATTATCAAACTTTCTAACCTACAAAAATCAGAGCAGGATCGTAAGGGTCAGCAGTCTGCAGGCTTTATTCGAATTAAGTATGGAATCATCATACATAAAATCAAAATTGCATTTACTGGCAAATGAAATCCTACATGAAAATGTTCCTTCTCTGAACGCCCGATTAAAAAAACTCAGGCTGGTTTAGGAAACCGGTCTCTTCAACTCAGCTATTGCTTTATATAGCGCATCCAGGAATTTCTTCTTCACCTCATAAAAATCAGTCGCATTTAACCAGGCATTTATTGTAACCGTATATCCATCCGTTTCAAGCTTATCCAATGCTACGTCAACTTTGGGCTCTTTGCGGCAACCTTCACAATTTTCAGCCGCTTCATAGAGTTTATCTCTTACTTTTAGCCAATCCAGATCAAAGCCAAACTTTAAAACAGTATCAAAACGCCGGTAATTTTGTTTGGTCAAATTAAAAATCACTTCATTGGATAATTTCGAATTGGGAACGATGAGCGTGACATTTGCGGGCGTAATAATAACGGTATAGAACAAACGTATTGCTTTTACAATTCCCTCCTCCCCCTG
>JAEWDG010000025.1 GCA_023390215.1 Bacteroidota bacterium
GCAGTCTACTGTGAGTCCCTCATACACGATGGCCTCCACTTTTGGATCATGGCTATAAATAGATTGCAACCAATTGAGCCGCTGATTTTCAGTAAACATGGGAGTTTTATTAATGTTTCTCCCAATGCCGATATAAAGTTTATCGAACAGCGGAAGTGCGCGGTCTATGATATCCGTATGCCCCAGGGTAACGGGATCAAAAGTTCCGGGAAATAAACATATTCGTTCCATTGAACTATTTTTCGTTTATGCCTAACTGTTACCAGCCAGTAAATACATCACTGCCATACGAACAGCCACACCATTTTCAACCTGGTCGAGAATGATGGAATGTTCGCTGTCGGCAACGTCACTATCGATTTCCACACCCCGGTTTACAGGTCCGGGATGCATGATAATCACCGGTTTTGATATTTTGTCAAGCAGTTGCCGTTTAATACCATAAGCAAGGTTATATTCTCTCAATGAAGAAAACAACACCTGGTTTTGTCGTTCGAGCTGAATGCGCAAAACATTCGCCACGTCACACCATTGTAAGGCGTTTTCCAGTTTATGTTCAACAATAACGCCCATAGCTTCCGCGATATACTTAGGGATCAGCGTCGGGGGTCCGGCAACCATAACTTCTGCGCCCATTTTTTTAAGCAGCCAGATATTGCTTAGTGCTACCCGTGAATGCATGATATCCCCGATAAGTACGATTTTTTTTCCTTCAAGACTGCCGGCTTTTTCAATAATGGAAAATGCGTCCAGTAATGCCTGTGTGGGGTGTTCATTAATGCCATCACCAGCATTAATAATCGCGGTTTCCGGCAGATGTTTGGATAGAAAATGAGGCGCCCCGGAAGCACTGTGCCTCATGACCACCATATCGACTTTCATCGAAAGTATATTTTTGACCGTATCCAGCAAAGTTTCACCTTTAGAAACGGAGGATCCGGACGCGGAAAAATTTATCGTGTCCGCGCCCAATCTTTTTTCCGCAAGTTCGAAGGAAATTCTCGTGCGCGTGGAGTTCTCGTAAAAAAGGTTCACAACGGTAACATCGCGGAGAGAAGGCACTTTTTTTACAGGCCTTTGCAACACTTCCTTAAAATTGGTTGCTGTATTCAGTATAAGAGAAATATCGGAGGGATGGAGATCTTTAATGCCGAGCAGATGTCTGGTGGAGAGTTGCATTAAGGGGCGAAGCTATTAAAAATTCAGGAATGCTGGTTCGGGCTATTCATAGATCTGGACTTCATTAGATTCCCAGTTCACTTTAACTTTCTCGGAAGTGCGGGTATCGATCGATTTTCCGTAATAATCAGGTTGAATTGGAAGTTCCCGGTTAAAATGCCTATTTACGAGTACGCATAATTCAACACTGGCTGGCCGTCCAAAATCCTGTAGCGCATCCAGCGCGGCTCTGATGGTTCTTCCTGTATACAATACATCGTCTATAAGTATCACTTTTTTTCCTTCTATAGAAAATGGCATATTCGTTTTAGAAGGTTTATGCAGTTCATTTCTTACATCATCGCGGTAAAATGTAATATCCAGCAGTCCGAAATTCACCGGATGCTGGGGATATAACGAACGGACCTGTTCGATCAATTTTTCTGCGAAACGCGAACCTCTGGGTTGAATGCCAATGAAATAGATGCCGGCAAGATCACTGTAATTCTCTGTTAGCTGGGCTGCCAGTCGGCGAATGGTTAGGGAAAGCTGGGATGTGCTGAGAAGAACCTGCATGGGAGTCGTTAGTTTTCCCCCTAAACCTATAAGGTTTTAAGACCTTATAGGTTTAGGGAGGCAAAAAGTTATTTTTCCTGGAGGAAAGAATAGCGATAATCGGTAGGTGAACTAAAAGTTTCCTTGATCGTACGGGCACTCAGCCACCTGTACAGGTTGAGCTGGGATCCCGCCTTGTCGTTGGTGCCACTGGCACGCGCACCGCCGAAAGGCTGTTGGCCAACTACAGCGCCGGTTGGTTTATCATTTATATAAAAGTTACCTGCGCTGTTGCGTAATTTATTTGTAGCCAGTTCTACTGCGTAACGGTCGCGGGCGATAACAGCGCCAGTAAGCGCATAACCGGAAGTGTTATCTACCAGCCGCAAAGTTTCCTCAAATTTATTTTCGTCATATACGTACACGGTAAGTATTGGACCAAATAATTCCTCGCACATGGTTACATAATGCGGATCATTGACCTCCAGAACCGTTGGTTCAATAAAATAGCCCTTTGACTTATCCGCCTTACCCCCAACCCAGGTTTTAACTCCACTGTTTCTCTTCCTCGCTTCTTTCAGATAACCGTCAAGTTTATCGAAACTTTTTTCATCTATTACTGCGTTAACGAAATTCGTAAAATCTTCCACTGATCCCATTTTCATCGACTTCACTTCTTCAATCAGTTTCTTTTTCACTTCCGCTGCGAGGTTGGAAGGTATATAAGCCCGGGATGCGGCAGAACATTTTTGACCCTGGTATTCGAAAGCACCACGTGCAAGAGCTGTCACCAAAACATCTGTATCCGCAGAGCGGTGTGCGATAACGAAATCCTTTCCCCCCGTCTCGCCAACGATACGGGGATAAGACTTATACGTGTTCATATTCCGGCCGATGGTTTCCCACATCCGGTTAAATACGCCTGTACTCCCTGTAAAATGCAATCCGGCGAATTCGGGATGATTAAATACAACATCACCAATAGTTGGACCATCAACATATACAAGATTGATCACACCATCCGGTAAACCGGCTTCTTTCAAAATGCGCATAAACATTTGCGCACTGTACACCTGCGTATTTGCACATTTCCATACCACCACGTTTCCGCACATAGCCGCTGAAGTAGGAAGGTTCCCTCCTATCGCCGTGAAATTAAAGGGCGTAAGTGCGAATACAAATCCTTCAAGTGGACGGTATTCCATACGATTGTACATGCCGGGTCCGCTGACCGGTTGCTGGCGGTAAATCTCACTCAGGAAATGCACATTAAACCGTAGAAAGTCGATGAGTTCGCATGCAGCATCAATTTCAGCCTGAAATGCATTTTTACTCTGACCAAGCATCGTCGTTCCGTTAATATAAGGCCTGTATTTCCCCGCAAGCAGATCCGCTGCGCGAAGAAAAATATTCGCCCGGTTTTCCCAGCTCATGGCGGCCCATTTATCTTTGGCCTTCAACGCCGCGTTAATGGCTTTGGTTACGTGTTTTGCTTCTCCAACATGAAAATTTCCAAGTACGAACTGATGATCATGCGGCGGTCTGATGGGCATGGTTCGGCCTGTACGGACCTCTTCATTTCCAATGTACATTGGCACATCGATCTTTTCAGCTTTAAGTTCGGCAAGCGCTGCTTTTAATCTTTTTTTTTCGGGAGATCCGGGCGCATATGAGAGAACCGGCTCATTAGCCGGAAGCGGATAATAAAAGTCTCCAAATTGCATAGCAGAATTTTTATTTGCGTTTAATCGTTAACGTTATATTATGCGTTTTCCTTCTCACTCATGAGGTATGCTTTGATAAAGCCGTCGAGTTCACCATCCATAACCGGCTGTACATTTCCTACCTCAAAATCCGTCCGGTGATCTTTGATCATTTTATAAGGATGAAAAACATAAGACCTGATCTGGCTTCCCCATTCTATTTTCTTCTTGGTCGCATTTTTTGAATCAATCGCTTCCTGCCGCCTGCGCATCTCCTCTTCATAGAGCCGGCTTTTCAGCATGGCCATGGCCTTTTCTCTGTTCTCTCCCTGGGTTCTCGCCTGCTGGCATTCCACAATGATCCCTGAAGGTTTATGTGTTAGCCGAACGGCTGTTTCCACCTTGTTCACATTTTGCCCACCTGCGCCTCCGCTTCTGAAAAAAGCCCACTCAACATCCGCCGGGTTAACTGTAATTTCAATACTGTCATCAATTAAAGGATACACATATACGGAAGCAAAAGATGTATGCCTGCGTGCGTTGCTATCAAAGGGAGATATGCGAACCAGTCTGTGAACGCCGCTTTCACCTTTAAGGAATCCGAAGGCAAAGGGACCATCGAACTGAAACGTGCATGTCTTGATTCCCGCGCCATCACCCCACTGCCAATCCAGTTCGCTCACAGACCAGCCCTGCTTTTCTCCATACATGCGATACATGCGGGCAAGCATTTCTGCCCAGTCCTGGCTTTCCGTTCCACCCGCACCACTATTAATTTGCAAAATGGCGGGCAGTGCATCTGAAGGATCATTCAGGGTACTTTTGAATTCGGCCTCTTCGATAAGGTTATCTGCTTTATCAAAAGCCTCCTTTACTTCTTCTTCAGCAGCCTCCCCTTCCTTCCAAAAATCAAAAAGTACAGCGAAATCTTCCACCGCGGACTCAACCGCATGGTACATATCTACCCAATACTCATTAACCTTATTCTCTTTAAGGATAGCGGTAGCCCTGGCATTATCGTCCCAGAAACCCGGCGCCAAGGTAAGCTGTTTGTCATTTGCTATTTTAGCTTCTCTGTTATCGACGTCAAAGAAACCTCCTCAAGACCAACATACGGTCTCTCATAGATTTAAGCTGCTCAGTTGTCATGACACAAAGATAATTGTTTGAAAAGAAGGCATATAAAGTTTTGTTAGCCCCATATTGTACAATGTTTGCTTAAGGAGAATTATGAAATTACAGTATGGCCGGAATATGCAGTTTACCCGGCTGATTAAAGTAAACGGGTTGCTGAAGGAGTTCAACTTTACCAAGGCCAACAGGGACAATACCGGATCTTTTAGTGTTGATACCATTGATGACCGGGGCAACCGGATCATTTTTTCCATGATCAAAACAGAAAAAGGCTGGGAACTTGAGCCGGAGTCCTTCCTCCCCGGGTGGATCTCCGCCATAGAGCCTCAGTTGAATAAACAGATTGAGGATGAATTTCAACAGATAGCGGGCTAACCCCGTAGAAAATTATTTCACGTCCCTGTTCGGAAAGATTTTAGAAAAACAGCTCAAAGAAGTTTTCCCCACAATTAGCTCTACCT
>JAEWDG010000032.1 GCA_023390215.1 Bacteroidota bacterium
CCACGATGATAAATCGGGCATGAATGGTTTGATGCGTCAACTGCTGAACAAATATTTCAGAGGAAGAAAGCAATTTAAGGCCAGCCGGAATATTTTGTTTTAATGCAGGCAGCCTTAAGAATTGTTCCGCAGACATAATTTTTTCCGATTCAATAAGCATGAATTCATGAAGATTTTGCCAGATATCTTTTTCCGTTCTTTCTCTAACCAGCACTTTATTTTTCTGTACAACCACAAGAAAATGGAAATAACGGATCCTTTTGGGCCGTTTCAGTTTTTTTCGCGGAAATGCTTCCACCTGGTCTGTTTGGCAGGCAAAACATTGTGTTGACAGCGGGCATTCGTCACAATTTGGATTGCGCGGTTTACAAACCGTGGCACCATGATCCATGATAGCCTGGTTAAACTCCCCCGGCTGTTTTTTGGGAAGCAGTTGACCTGCGATATCAATTATGATCTTTTTTCCATTTGTTGAATCTACCTCCTCTTCAATTCCGAAATACCTTGAGATCACCCTGGCCACGTTTCCATCAACCACTGCGTGAGGGAGGTTAAAAGCGAAGGATGCAATGGCAGCGGCCGTATAGGGACCAACACCTTTCAGCGTGGAGATGTTTGCATAATTATCAGGAAAACAGGAGTTCCGGTTGAAATGAATTTCTTTAGCGCTGTGTAAAAGATTTCTGCACCTTGAATAATATCCCAGACCTTCCCAAAGCTTGAAGACCTCTTTTTCATCTGCTTCCGCCAGGTCTTTAACCGAAGGATATTTTTTTATAAACCTCAGATAATATTCCCATCCCTGTTCTACCCTTGTTTGCTGAAGAATAATTTCACTCAGCCAAATTCTATAGGGATCTTTCTCACCTTTCCATGGCATCTGCCTGGTATTCACTGATCTATGCCAGCCAAGCATTTTTTTGCGGAAAAAAGCCAGTTTTTCGGACATATTGGACGCCTCACTCATCATTTATCCTGAAACATATTGATTATCATAAGTTTATTTTGGTTGTTCCGAAGAATTTCCTAACTTACCTTTCAAATTTCGTTTATATGAGAAAGGCAGACCTCATTAACAAAATCTCCGATAAAACCGGTATTCCGAAAGTTGATGTACTGGTAACGTTGGAAACCATGTTTAGAGAGATCAAAGCTTCGCTGGCGAGCGGTGAAAACCTGTATATCAGGGGCTTTGGAAGTTTTATCATAAAAAAGCGGGCGGCAAAAATCGGAAGAAATATCAAGAAAAATGTTGCCGTCAATATTCCCGAACATTTTATTCCTGCGTTCAAACCAGCCAAAGAATTTGTGCAGGTTATTAAGTCTGCGGATATCAAAGACATAAAACATGAGCCCGAAGGCAGCGATGACAGCGAAGAGTAACTAACTTTGCAGCCCCTAAAGCGGGCTAAGATTGAAAAAAACATTCATCATTGCAGGTTCAGGTTTACTCCTGGCTATTTTAATTTTCCAGTTTGGCAGAACAACGGAACCGGTAAAGCCGGTGGTTGCAAATGCTGCTAAATCTGTTCCATCGTTTGATATTCAGGGATTTATCTCAGATCAAACCCGTCTTTTATCTGCCTCGGCAAAACTCCGGCTGGATTCGCTTTCCTCCAATCCGGATAATCTTACCAAAACCCGGGCGCTTGCTGATTTCTGGAAGGACTCTTCCAAAGCTTTTGAACCTTATATTTTTTACACGGCGGACGCCGCGAAGTTGGATAGTTCAGAAAAAAACGTCACCTTCGCAGCCCAATTATTTCTGGAGGCGCTTCGGATGGAACAAAATGAAGCAAAACTGGAATGGGAATCCGCTGTAGCGATAGATCTTTTCCAACGTGCGATCCAGTTGAATCCACAAAACGACGACCTGAAAATCGGATTAGGCAGTTGCTATATTTATGGCCGTGGCCGTTCGGGTGATCCTCAGGAAACGATGAAGGGAATTCAGGAAATTCTTGAAGTTGCAAGAAAGGATTCTACCAACATGAAAGCACAACTGATGCTTGGTGTTGGAGGGCTTGTTTCGGGTCAGTATGATAAAGCGATCGTACGCTTTAATAAAGTGATTGAAAAAGAGCCTGCGAATCTGGAAGCAGTAGCCTATCTCGCAGATGCATATGCTGCATCAGGGAATAAGGGTGAAGCAATCAGATGGTACACGATCAGTAAACGGCTGGCCAACAATCCGCACTATTCAGAAGAAGTGGATAAGCGAATCAAAAGCCTGCAATAGCCGATATCATAAAATTATTGTTCATACAAAACTTACTAGGTTATGCCTTGTGGTAAAAAAAGAAAACGTCATAAAATCGCAACCCATAAGCGTAAAAAACGTTTGAGAAAGAATCGTCATAAGAAGAGATAGTTTTATTACTCCCGCAGCAGAAGCCCTCTGCTCCTGCTTTTACCATAGGCATACTTAATGGATATTTGTATCCGTTATGTATGCCCATAGTTATCCGATCTATATAAGCCGGATTTAAAACATTTCGCTTGACTAAAGAGCTCATCATTAACGCTATTCCCCAGGGTGTGGAAATTGCCCTGCTGGAAGATAAAAAACTGGTGGAATTGCATAGCGAAAAAGCTGATGCGCGATTCGCCGTAGGCGATCTTTATCTTGGAAAAGTCAAGAAGCTGATCCCCGGATTAAATGCAGCCTTTGTAGATGTGGGCTTTGAGAAGGATGCATTTCTCCATTATACCGATCTCAGCCCATATGTTCGTTCCATCCTGAAATTCACCCATCTTTCCATCCACGATAACAGTGCAGAAGGCATGGATTTTTCCAAATTCAATGTGGAACCTGAAATATTGAAAACGGGAAAGATCACAGAGGTACTGAACGGAAAACCCAAGATA
>JAEWDG010000075.1 GCA_023390215.1 Bacteroidota bacterium
TACTTACTGTTCTGACACCACAAAGGTTATCGGTTGACGGCGGTACGCATTTACGTTACGGCCATTCTGCAAAGCGGGCGTCCATTTCGGCCCTTTTTTGATGATCTTCACTGCTTCCTGCTCCATACCATATCCATGTTTGGTTTCAGGAACTACATCACTGATGGATCCATCCCTGCTTACAATAAACCGCACAATAACCTGGTATGTACCCGGAGGTGCATTATTATCGATAGGAACATTCGCATCAAGGTTATTCTGAAGGTATCTTCTCCAGGCCGCTTCACCGCCGGGAAACGCAGCCTCAACTTCAACTTTATTAAATATCTGGTTTTCGTAATCTATTTTAGGCTGCTCAACCACCTGCGTCCCTTTTTCTTCTACGGGCGCCTGAACAATTTGAACTTTATTGTCGCTTTCTATCGTTTGTGTGCTTATCGTCTGATCTTCTTTAATTTCTTCAATTTTTTCTTCAGGCTTTACTTCCTCATCCTTCACAATTTTTGGAGGTGTAAATTTCACCTGGTTCACTTCCGGGGGCGGAGGCGGTGTTGGAGGTGGTGGCGGAGGAGGTGGCGGCGGCGGCGGTGGTGGTTCATTTTTTATCTCAGCCAGTTGCGTGTCTACGGTATCCAGCGTCTCTTTATCATCTGTAAGGTGAAACCTGTTTGCCAGCACTGATCCGACAAAAATCAGCAATAAAGCTGCCCCTGTAACAATCAATGCAGTTGTAAGCCGTTTATTATATTCTTTCCGCAACTGGTACGCCCCATATGCCTTATTCTTACCATCAAAAATGATGTCGAGAATATCGGCACTCAAAATCTTATTTACGTCCATTTTAATTGCTTTATTTGTTTGATTCAATTATGGAATAATTCCACAATTACTGTATACCATTTGCAGCTTCCGTCTGCTTTATCAGTTCCTGCTCTGCAGGTGTCATATCCACTTCAGCATAATGCCCGGGGGGAACACCGCAGATCGTCATTTCATCGAGAATATCAATCGCATTCTTAAATGTAGATTGCTTGTCTGATTTAATTATATACATCAGATCATCAATATTGGTATTCTTCTTTTTTTGAACGATCAGGTCTCTGATCTCTTTAAAACTGGTCGATTTAAATTGCTCACTTAACTTATCAGGTTCCAGTTGACCATAGTAATAATATACCTGGTCTTTTTTCCCTAATAATATCGTCATGGCGCCTGAATTTTTAACCCTCAGCTGCTTGGTTGAATCATCTTTAGGTTCGTTCATGTTCATCGCGGTTGATTGCGACATCGTCGTAGTGAACACGAAGAACGTAATCAGAAGAAATCCAAGGTCCACCATGGGAGTAAGATCGACGCGAGTGGATTGCTTTTTTTGTTTTTTGACGCCGGGTCCTTTCTTATGTCCGCCCCCCGACGAGGTATCCATTTCTGCCATCGCGTAAAATTTTTATTGGTTAATTACCCTGTTTCTGTTGATTATAAAGTTCAGATCCCAATGGAACCACTTCCCCGTTGGTTACAATTCTGAACTTATAAATATCATTCTTTTTAAAAGCTTCCTTTATCGCTTTAAAGCTTGGATATAATGCAGCATTGTCACCTTTGACCAGGAGCATCTGTTCCAGCTTCGTCTGATCTGTTCCCGCGTACGCATTACTTACACTCCTAAGCCAGTCGATCATCTCATTATTACTTGAATCGATCGGAATGCCCGGCATTTTATCCGAAGGAATGGTGCCTCTTATGTTCAGCGAGCCCTTGATCTGATTCAACGGGAAGCCGATAAATTCAACTTTCGACAGTTTGTTAACTTCAGCGGGAGTTAGTCCCAGACTGCGGGTAGCATTGATATTATTGAGTACAGCTTCCTTTTTGGTATCATCCCCCAGAGAAAGAAATGCCCTTCCATCAGCCGCAAGTGTAATAATAATAGATTTATCAGGCACTGCTTTGGAAGAAACGGAAGAAGGGGTTTGAACAGCCAAAACCTCTGGGGGCTTTTGCTTGGTCGCCAAAATAAAGAAAGACAACAACAGGAAAGCCACATCACACATCGCCGTCATGTCGATGGTTGTGCTTTTCCTCGGTATTTTGATTCTTGGCATGTTTTAATTTTTTGGATTCGGTGACCGGTTTACGGATGCACGTTTTTAACACATTCCACAAATTATTTGTAGAGCGAAGCGAAAGTTTGTGTTAAAGTAAAGCCCGATTCATCGATACCATAAGTAATACCATCGATCTTGGTAGTGAAGATGTTATAAAAAACGATCGCAAATGCAGAAGTACCGATACCCAGCGCCGTATTATATAGGGCTTCAGAGATACCAACTGACAGCTGTTGCGCCGCCCCACTACCACCACTGTCAGCACCCAGGTTAGAAAAGGCACGGATCATACCGATAACCGTTCCCAACAAACCCAGCAGCGTGGCAATAGAAGCAATAGTTGATAAGAATACCAGGTTTTTTTCCAGCATCGGCAACTCAAGAGAAGTAGCCTCTTCCACTTCCTTCTGAATAGCCAGGACTTTTTGTTCAGTACTCAATTCTGAGTTACTGATCATTTCTTTATAGCGGAAAAGACCTGCTTTCATCACATTTCCTACAGAACCTTTTTGTTTATCACATTCTGCGAGCGCAGCATCAACATTTTTATTGGCGAGATGATATTGCACTTTACGGATGAAATCGGCATTATTCCCTGTTCCCGAAGCTTTTGAAATGGTAAGGAAACGCTCAACTGCGAAAGTCAGCATGGTAAGAAAAGTACCAATCAGAATCGGTACAATAATTCCTCCCAGATACATTTTACTCAGGGCCGTACTTGGCTCATGTCTCTCAGGCCAAAATCCTCCGTTCTCTTTACCCGCAGCGAAGTTGTCAGGATTTCCTAAAATAAAACGCCAGATCATATACCCCGCTACCAGACAAATTACGGGAGCAAGCAGGGAAATGATGTTGCTGGATTTCTTTGCCTGAACCGTGGTGGCTGGTTTAACTGTTTCTGCCATGAGAATTAATTTTAAAAATTGAAAATTGAATTTAAAAGTTGAACATTAAATATGGATAGCAATTCTATGAAAAATCAACATGAATCACAAAAAAATTTAACCTTTATTACAGTCGTTCCGCCAAGATAAATGAATAATATCAAAGCAGTTATACGTGGTACATTAATTTTTCTGCAATTGAATATTTTTGTTTTCTGCTTTGGAATTATTCATACCGGAGAGCAACGATAGGATCCAGCCGCGATGCCTTTACTGCCGGATACAAACCGGCTAATAAGCCTACTACTGTACAAACTATGATACCTCCAAAAACCCAAAGCCAGGGTACTACAAATCCTGTCTTCAACAGGTATGCCACAATATTTCCAATAAGTACGCCGGAAATTATTCCCACCACGGCGCCCATTAAACTTATGAGGATTGATTCATACAAAAATTGCTTTCTAATATCTGCGCTTTTCGCCCCCAGCGCTTTAGCCAGGCCAATCTCCTTAGTGCGCTCATTCACCGCTACCAACATGATATTCATTAACCCGATAGCCGCCCCGATAAGGGTAACTAATGCTATCCCCACCGTACCTGTCTGCAGAAATCCCAGGCTGTTTAACATAGATTCAGCGATGCTATCACTTTTATCGATATAAAAATTATTCTCATCTTTTACTGTCAGTTTACGGATGGGACGGAAGGCAGCGATCGCTTCACCTGTGGCCACATCCATCAATTTCATTTCGGGAATTTGTACGGCTATATTGTAAGAGGGATTTTGTCCGGCAAGCAATCTGCGGATATTATTTACCGGCGTAACTACAACTTTACTCGTATTAAAAAATGCACTCGAACCTTTGTCTTCCAATACGCCAATCACCCGATAGGGTTTATGGTCTACACTGATGATGGCGTCGATTGCTTTTTGCCGGTTATCAGGGAAGAGCCGTGCAGCTACTGCACTGCCCAATAAACACACGTTTCTTCCCGACTGGATTTCATTGATGGTAAAATTTCTTCCAAACTCAAGTCCATATCCGTTCAATTCAAGGTAATTTTCATCGCCTCCGAACATGTTTACTTCCGGGTTGGTTTTCTTTCGGTTGGTATTTACCACGACCGAGGATGGGCCTCTTAATGCAATACTGACTTTTGAATCGGGAAAATGAAAACGCTCTTTAAATGCTTTTGCATCATCATAGGTGATAGGTATTCCCATTGTTGAATTTCTTTCCTGGGCTCCTTTTTTTGATTTGGATGTACCCGGGCGGTTCCCACCGAAGTGTAGGTTTCGGTCTTTATACCTTATACTGAACGCATTGGCACCAAGTGTTGAAAAACTGGAAGTGAGTGAATTGCTTGCTGCAGTAATAGCAGTAATGATAAGTATCAATGCAAAGATCCCCAAAGCAATAATCACAACAGTAATTGCGGATCTGAGCTTATTTGAACGAATATTGTTCCAGGAGAGTGAAAAGGTATCTCTGAATTCCATTGTTGCCTTTAAAGGTAGGCAAGATCAGCGTGTTTTATTTTGAATTATGAACGATGGTTAATCAAAAATATAACCACCCGATAATCCACTCAGGGTAGATCCCGGTTATTATGATG
>JAEWDG010000100.1 GCA_023390215.1 Bacteroidota bacterium
GCCCGATATCAATAATGCTATTCCGAATGCGATTAAAATGCGGTCAGTGTTTTTCGTTTTTTTCAAACCTGGAAAATAGGCGGATATACAGGCATAAATGAAAACACAGCAGTAAGGAACAACGAAAAAGAACAGTACCTCCTCGATGGGCAGATTACCGAGATGAAATCCTATGATATATTCAGGATTGAATCTCCATACCCCTTTACTTGTAAAAAAAGCATCCCATGCGATGTAAAATATTGCCGGGAGTATGCAGGCGGGAATTACATATTTCCATTCCTTATAGAACGCTACTTTATTATCGAAGCTCAGCAGCAGCGGTCCTGCCAGAGAAAGACCCAGTATAAGAAAATATGTGTAATGATTATTCAACAGGTGGTTCCGGAGAATTAGTGCTGGGCAGCAATCCTGCGTTTATCTTCACGCACTTTATCCCAGTATTTTTTTGAAACCCAGAGCATACCAAAACTTTCGCCGTCTTCTTTATCGATATGCTTATGGTGCATTTTATGGGCCCAGCGCAGCGCTCTTACATAGGTGTTGTTGCTGCGGTTGAACCATTTAAAGCGTTGATGAATGATTACTTCGTGAACAAGGAAATATGCCATACCGTACAACGTGAATCCTGCGCCGATTGGTATCATCCAGTAAACCCTGTACATCACACCGAGCATGATCAGTAGCCAGCTCGGAATAGCGAAAATCATAAAATACCAGTCGTTTTTTTCAAAAAATCCGGGACCTTTCTGATGATGATCTTTATGGAGATACCAGCCAAAGCCATGCATTACATATTTGTGCAGCCACCAGGTAAATCCTTCCATGCCTACAAAAGTTGCCAGTGCAATTAATATGTATCCGATCCAGTTCATTAATTAATCATAAATGTGCGTAACAGCAGAAAAAACATGAGCTGTATCAGTAACAAATGTACAGCGAATTTATTACGCTTGTTGAATGGTAAAAACTCAAAGCAAATGAGAATGATCATGCTGATCACAAACCAGCTAACATAATTAAACGCAGGAATATCGCTGCCATCCAGCCATCTCCAATATCCCAGTTTAACAGCAACAGGTTCCATGATCCAGTCGAAAAATACAGCGATCGTTGCACCATCAAGCACCACGGAAGCAAACTTCATCCATGATGAAGAGGTTTGCGCTTCATCCTTCAGCCCAGCGCTTAATTTTCTGATGACAGCGTGCACAGTTATGCCTGCAGAGTAGATGATCAGAAACCAGTTGACTGCAATGATCAGGGGTACCGATTTAAAACTGGCACCCAGCACTTTTCCATATTGATAAGCCCCAAAAAGTTTCCCCGTATTTACGCCTACAACTTCACTGGAGAAGCCTACCAATGCCGCTGTGAAGAAAAACAACCAGAATCCCGGCTGTTTAACAGGGCCGGTCCAGAAGATCAAGACCAACGATAATAGCAGGTTCAGAGGGGTGACCGCCACAAAAAATGACCGATCGAAAAATAGAATACCGATAAGCCCGATAAGGTGAAAAAATACCGCTATCGCAGTAGCCCAGCTATGCCGGTTCCATGATCTCATTTTAGGTTATTTTTTCTTAAGTGATCTGCGACCCGGGGCATCACAATTTTAAACCATGCAGTATATTTTTCAGGGTGCTGATCCAAAGAAGTTAAAACCTCATCAATGGAATTGTACGTGTAATCGTTTACTTCTTCAGGGTTAGGAATCACTTCTCCATCGTAGGTTCCGATGAATACATGGTCAAGCTCATGTTCGGTAAGTTGGTTATCAAATTCAGCTTTATAAATGAAGTGAAAAACATGTTTCAGATCCGTTTCGATACCTAATTCCTCTTTCAGTCTTCTGGCTGCAGAGTCAATGGTTTCTTCTCCCGGCTGGGGATGACTGCAGCAACTGTTCGACCAGAGACCTGCGCTGTGGTATTTATCAAGCGCCCTTCTCTGTAACAGCATTTCACCTCTGCTGTTGAATATAAAAATGCTGAAAGCCCTGTGCAGCAGGGCTTTCCGATGAACTTCCATTTTTTCCATTATGCCAACTTGTTCGTCGGCTTCATTTACCAGGATCACATCCATATCGCCACTTAAAACATGTTAAACTGATTGCGTACGCCGGCTTTCGCTACGATGAACGCTTTTCCATAATTCGGAATGCGTACCCTTTCTTCAAGAATCGTATCAGGTTTTTTCTTCTTTATTTTTTTGAAGAGGGATAAATAATATTTGTAGGCTACATATACACCGAAACGTGATTTCACGGGCAATTCCAAAATGCTTTCATATGCCTGGATGAAATCTTTGGTTATATCTTCCTCGATCTCTTTTTTCATTTCCCCTGTGAAATTCGTGAAATCAACTTCGGGGAAATAAGAGCGGTTAAGTTGCTGGTAATCTGCTTTTACATCGCGTAAGAAATTCACTTTCTGGAAAGCGGCTCCCAGGGCCTGTGCGCCCGGTTTAAGTTTACGAAACAGTTTCTGGTCTCCTTCGCAGAATACATATAAGCACATCAAACCAACAACTTCTGCGCTTCCATAGATGTATTCTTTGTAACCTGCACTGTTGTACGCTGTTTTGCTCAGGTCCATTTCCATGCTATGGAAAAAAGCTTCAATCAGATCGTGATCGATATTAAAATCATTCACCGTGCGTTGAAATGCATGGAGGATCGGGTTAAGACTGATACCTCTGTCTATCGCGGCATAGGTGTCTTTTTTAAATTCCGCAAGCAGAAGTCCCTTATCGTGTTCATGGAATGTATCCACGATCTCATCCGCAAAACGAACAAAACCATAAATGTTGTAAATCGGTTGACGCATTTCCTGATTCAACAGCCGGATAGCGCTGCTGAATGATGTGCTGTATTTTTCCGTTGCGGATTTACTGCACAATTCGCTCAACTCATGGAAAAGCTTGATCATCTCCCTTCAATTTTCGAATAGTCCTCCTTCCGAAATTACGTTTCAGCAGGAGTTCCCGTTTTTTTGTTTAACTAAATTCTTTCTGTATTACGGAGGAAATGACCTCCCCGCTAATCAAAGAGGGGGGCAGCCCCGGCCCCGGAACAGTTAGTTGTCCGGTGTAAAATAAGTTTTTTATTTTAGAACTCTTGCAACGGGGTTTTAAAATAGCCGTTTGCATCAGCGTGTTTGCCAACCCATAGGCATTGCCTTTGAACGAGTTATAATCCAATTCAAAATCTGAGACCGCATAGCTTTTTTGAAAAATGATATGTGGTTTTACCGTGTTGCCTGTCTTTTCTTCAAACCGTTTAAGGATCTTTTCAAAATAGGCATTGCGTAGTTCTTCCGTATCTCCTTTAAGTCCGCTGCTAACCGGTATCAGAAAAAACAAATTCTCGCAACCGGGAGGCGCAACGGTATCATCTGTAACTGAGGGTGCGCAGGTATAAAACAAGGGATCCTTTGGCCAGCTCTTCGATTCATAGATCTCTTTACCATGCACTGTAAATTCCGTATCAATGAATAGCGAATGGTGTTTGATGTTGTCCAGTCGCTTATTCACACCTACATAGTAAAGTAAACAGCTCGGCGCCATCACACGGCTTTCCCAGTAGCTGTTGGAATATTCCCGGTGTGAGGCAGGTAATAATTTCTGGTCGATGAATGCATAATCCGCCGCTCCAACGATCACATCTGCTGTGAAAGTTTTACCATCGGCGGTACGAATGGTAGTGATGCGGTCATCAGAAATTTCAACCATATTTACATCTGCATTAAACTGAAAACGGACACCTAATTCCCGCGCCAATGCATACATCCCTTCAACGATCTCATACATACCCTTATGCGGATACCAGGTGCCAAATTCAATATCGGCATAGTTCATCAGGCTGTATAAAGCTGGAATGTCTTCAGGCAAAGCGCCGAGGAACAGGACGGGGAATTCCAGCAACTGACGGATTCGCGGATCTTTGAAAAAGCCATGTATATGTTTTTTCATGTTGGAGAACACATCCAGTTTCACCACGCCTTTTATCACTTCCCAGTCGAGGTATTCCCGCACAGACCTGCCCGGTTTAAAGACCAGCTTTCCAATACCAACCTGGTATTTATAAGCGGCTTCCTGCATAAACCTGTCAAGCTGTTTTGCAGCACCGGGTTCAATTTTTTCAAATGCTTTTCTGAGCTCAGGATAAATAGAAGGAAGGTCGAAATTCCCATCACTCCAGTACACACGATAGGAGGGATCTAAACGTTGCAGTTGATAGTAGTCAGAAACTTTTTTTCCGAAGCAATTAAAATAACGTTCAAATACATCGGGCATCCAATACCAGCTCGGACCCATATCGAACGTAAAGCCCTGAGCTTTGAAGTTCCGGGCTCTGCCGCCTGGCCCCGCGTGTTTTTCGAGTACGGTTACTTCCCACCCGTCTTTGGCTAAAAAAGAGGCGGCTGACAATCCTGAAAACCCCGCCCCGATAACGACCGCTTTTTTCACGCTGCAAAATAAAGCGAATGCGGGCTAAAGAAGATGATTTTGATGATTCGATTTAATATCTGCTGAGTTGTTCCTTCAACAATTTACGGGCGAAATGTATCCTGCTTTTCACCGTACCCAGGGGTTCTTTAAGTTGTTCCGCGATCTCGTTGTACTTAAACCCTTCGTAATACAATTGAAAAGGGATCCGGAAAATATCAGGCAGTTTGTCGAGCGCGCCCGCGATATCTTTTAATGCAAGGTTCACTTCAGCAGTGTTGCTTACTGTTTTTTGATTGTAATCGAGCAGGTAATCATTGGGCGTACTATCGAACACCATCTGCTGCCGTGCACGTTTACGGTAATCATTGATAAAGATATTCCTCATGATGGTGTACATCCATGCTTTGATGTTTGTACCCACATTATATTTTTCCCGGTTAGCCAGCGCACGGTAAAGGGTTTCCTGCATCAGGTCTTTTGCCGATTCATTGTCTCTTGTGAGGGTAAATGCAAATGGGCGGAGATAATCCACATTATGTATGAGAAGCTGGTTGAAATCGTATGCAGACATGAGGATGGTCGTTTTTAGATGGAAGTAGTTGTTTAAAATTAGCCAATACGAATTAAATGTGCAAACATCGATTTCCCTGCCAATCCTATAGTTCTGCCACAAAGTCCATCATTTCCGCCATAGATTTTACCAGTTTGACAGAAGGTTCCGTCTTTTTTCGGTAACCCTGAGCCAGGTATCCTGATATAATAAGCGGAGTATTAGAGAGTTGTGGAGTAAGCAGGTTGAGGTATTTTTCAAGGTTGAAATTTCCTCCTCCTGTACTCAGGTGACAATAAATTAAGTCCGGATTTTTCTGATTTCGTAAATAAACAAGATCAGAAACCGGTGTTCCCGCACCCAGATACCAGACCTTCAAACCACGGCTTTT
>JAEWDG010000101.1 GCA_023390215.1 Bacteroidota bacterium
GCACCTGCGGATACAACGATGGGAAGCGGGGACGTGAAATATCATCTTGGATTCAGCAGTGCGGTGACCACACCAAACGGAAAGCAGATTAACCTGAAACTCAGCCCTAATCCTTCACACCTTGAAGCAGTTGATCCATTGGTGGTAGGGTTCTCCAGAAGTCAGGCGGATGTAATTTATGATAGTGATTTTGATAAAGTACTTCCCATACTTATTCATGGAGATGCTTCGGTTGCGGGCCAGGGTATCGTTTATGAAGTATTGCAAATGAGTAACCTTGCCGGCTATTATACCGGGGGAACGATACATTTCGTGATCAACAATCAAATTGGTTTTACAACAGATTTCGATGATGCAAGAAGTTCAGATTATTCAACTTCCATTGCTTCGCTTGTGAATGCTCCTGTATTTCATGTAAACGGAGATGATGCGGAGGCCGTGATCAAAGCATCTGAGATCGCGATGAAATTCAGACAGAAATTCAACAGCGATATTTTTATTGATATGGTTTGTTACCGTCGTCATGGTCATAATGAAGGTGACGAACCAAAATTCACACAACCACAGTTATATGCACTGATCGACAAACACCTGAATCCAAGGGAAGTATATACACAGTACCTGATGGAAAATGGTGAGCCGGATGCGAAAGCCCTGGCTAAGGAAATGGAACAGCATTTTTTGAAAGAGTTGCAGGAAAGGCTGGATGAGGTAAAACAAAATCCACTTCCTTATACATTTCAAAAGCCGGAGCAATGGTGGCAGAGTCTTCGCAAGGCAAAGCCTGAAGATTTTGATGCCTCACCGGTAACAGCGGTGAGCAAAGCACAGGTTGAGAAGTTATTCAATGGTTTGATGAAATGGCCGGAGGGTTTCAAGCCTTTACGCAAAATTGAAAAGCTGCTTCAGGATAAGATCAAATTATTCCAGGACGAACATAAGATCGATTGGGCTACAGCAGAATTGCTTGCTTACTCAAGTCTGCTGATGGAGGGAAAAACCGTGCGAATGAGCGGACAGGATGTGAAGCGCGGAACATTCAGCCACAGGCATGCCGTTATTTATGATGAAAATACGAATGAAGGATATAACAGGTTAAATCATTTTGAAGAAGGACAGAAACCTTTCCGTATTTATAATTCTTTGTTGAGTGAATATGCGGTTCTGGGATTTGAGTACGGATATGCGATGTCGAACCCCAATGCGTTGGTATTGTGGGAAGCACAGTTCGGTGATTTTTGTAACGGGGCACAGATCATCATTGATCAGTTTATTGCAGCCGCGGAAACCAAATGGCAACGGATGAACGGCGTAACAATGTTACTGCCTCATGGGTATGAAGGGCAGGGGCCGGAACACAGCAGTGCGAGAATGGAACGCTTCCTTCAGCAATGCGCCGAACTGAACATGGTGGTTACCAACGTTACCACTGCCGCGAATTTATTTCATGTATTACGTCGCCAGCTTGCCTGGCATTCCGTAAGCCATTGATTAATTTTTCACCGAAAGCGAATCTTCGTTTACCCGCCGCATTTAGTGATGTACTTGCTTTTACGGAAGGAGGCTTCAAAGAAGTGTTTGATGATGCCACCGTTACAGATGCAGGTTCCATCACAAAGGTTATCATGTGTTCCGGTAAGATTTATTTCGAACTGATGGACAGGAAACAAAAAGATCAAATGAACAATGTTGCGATTGTCCGACTGGAACAATTGTATCCTTTGCCTCAAAAGCAACTGGACGCACTCTATGCCAAATACAGCAAAGCAATCTGGTATTGGGTGCAGGAAGAACCGCTAAACATGGGTGCTGCAACCTTTTTGCGGATGAACCTTAAAAATATCAATTTCTATATCGTGAGTCGCCAGGCCAGCGCTGCAACAGCGAGTGGCTACGGAAAAATTCATGCAAAAGAACAGGCTGAGGTGATCAACACAGCTTTCAGTATTTAATTGAAAATTTAGTTTTTTAAAAGTTATGTTTCAAAGTTTAAGTGAGCGGTTAGAAGGCGCCTTTAAGAATTTAAAAGGACAGGGGAGAATCACAGACCTCAACATTGCCAATACGGTTAAGGATATACGCAGAGCGCTTGTTGATGCGGATGTGAACTATAAGATCGCGAAAGAGTTTACCGATAAGATCAAGGAGAAAGCGCTGGGGGAAAAAGTGCTTACCGCAGTAAGCCCGGGGCAGATGATGGTGAAGATCGTGAAAGACGAACTCACTGAACTAATGGGCGGCACGGAAAGCCAGTTTAATATTTCCGGTAATCCCGCCGTTATACTCATCGCCGGATTACAGGGTAGTGGTAAAACCACGTTCAGCGGTAAGCTGGCCAATTACCTGAAAACAAAGAAAGGTAAATCACCCATGCTGGTTGCAGCGGATATTTATCGTCCTGCTGCGATCGATCAGCTCGAGGTTTTAGGCGGACAGATCAATGTGGATGTATATGCCGAAAGGGAAAATAAAGATGCTGTTTCCATTGCACGTAACGCCATCGCGGAAGCAAAAAAAAGAAACAAGAATGTTGTGATCATAGATACTGCCGGTCGTCTTGCAGTGGACGAAGTGATGATGACCGAAGTTGCCAATGTGAAGGCGGCAGTTACACCACAGGAAATTTTGTTTGTTGTAGACTCAATGACCGGCCAGGATGCAGTGAATACTGCTGCGGCCTTTAACGAAAGACTGGATTTTTCCGGCGTTGTGCTTACCAAACTGGATGGTGATACAAGAGGGGGTGCGGCTTTGTCTATTCAATACACCGTAAATAAACCGATCAAGTTCACCAGCAGTGGGGAGAAAATGGATACGCTGGATGTGTTCTATCCTGAGCGTATGGCGCAGCGTATTCTGGGCATGGGTGATATTGTAAGTTTGGTGGAAAAAGCGCAGGAACAGTTTGACCAGGCAGAAGCGGAAAGATTGGAGAAAAAGATCAGGAAAAATCAGTTTGATTTTGAAGATTTCAAAACACAGTTACAGCAGATCAAAAAAATGGGTAACCTGAAAGATCTGTTGGGAATGATTCCCGGTGTGGGTAAACAGATCAAGGATATTGAAATTTCCGATGATGCCTTCAAAGGCATTGAAGCCATTATTAATTCTATGACGCTGGAAGAAAGGAGAAATCCGGATATCATGGATCTAAGCAGAAAGAACAGGATCGCGGCGGGCAGTGGAAGAAATATCACCGAGGTTAACCAGTTTCTGAAACAGTTCGACCAGATGAAGCAAATGATGAAGATGATGAATAAAATGCCAATGGGAAGGATGCCGGGCTTTGGAATGAAGCGCTAGTACACCCGGATTTCCACGAAAGCCACCGTATAACTACTTTATTTTCAGTGATTTTCCTGAAATAATTTGGTGGTTCCTGCTTCTCCGATTATCTTTGCCCGACCTTTTTTAAGGTGGTAACCCTATTATTCACAACCAAGAAAATTTCTATTTTTTATGGCTGTTAAAATGAGATTGCAACGCCATGGCTCTAAAAAGAGGCCATTTTACTTCATCGTGATTGCCGATGCACGCAGTCCCCGGGACGGAAAATTTATCCAGAAACTGGGTTCTTACAATCCGCTGACCGTTCCTGCAACTATCCAGATCGATCGTCAGAAAGCATTGGATTGGCTCCAGAAAGGTGCTCAACCTACCGACACTGTTCGCCGAATTCTTTCTTTCAAAGGTGTATTGTACCTGAAGCATCTGCTCCGTGGTGTAAGCCTGGGATTGTTTGACGAAGCTACTGCAATGGAAAAGTTCACTAAATGGAGTCAGGAACATGAAGCCCATGTTTCCCGTCGCCAGAGTGCACACAAAAAATCCCGTGCAGATCGCGCGCACACACCCGTTGTACGTAAGGTAGCTGAAAAAGCTCCTGAAGCTCCGGTGGCTGAAGCGTCAAACAGTACTGAAGAGGCGCCAGCAGGAGAGTAAATAAACTTTCCAAAGCATCGTATTAAAGTCCTGCATTTTGCAGGACTTTTTTATATCGGTTCAACCATGTTTAACTTGCAGTATGCCCCAGTATTTTCAAATAGGAAAATTTGTTGCCAGTCATGGTTTGAATGGCGAGTTGGTACTCGAGCATAATCTCGGGAAAGCAACAGCCCTCAAAGGGTTGGAAACTCTGTTTCTCGAAAAAGAAAAAGATAACTTCTTTCCTTATTTCATAAAGAAAGCAACGAAGCGTTCGGCCGGTGAAGTGATGATTCAACTGGAAGATGTTACTACAAAAGAAG
>JAEWDG010000120.1 GCA_023390215.1 Bacteroidota bacterium
GCCTTACCCTGAACGATCTCGGTTCGCCATTTCAGATCACCAATCAATCGGTCATCCTTAATTCGCCGGATATCGGTTTTAATAATTTTACCGTGAAGGACTCCCTGGGTCATGAAATGATCATCGACGGAGGTGTGCGTTTGCTCGATAACAGGGATATTCAACTCGGTTTCGCAGTGAACGCTACAGAGTTTATCTTACTAAATGCGCCTTCGCCGATCAACCGTGATTTTTATGGGCATGCAGCGGCAGACATTAACATTGGTATTACAGGCACAGCAACAGCGCCTGTAATAGAAGGTGATGTATTCGTAAATGAAAAATCAGATGTTACAATTGTTATTCCGCAAACCAATTACAATAAAGACGCGGCTAAAGGAATCGTTCGCTTCATAGACCGCGATACTTTCGACATCAATCCGCCTGTTGTAAAATTCAAAGAAGAAAAAGAAGGCACACCCGAATACGGTAAATTTCTCCAATATAACCTCAACCTGGAGCTCAATAAATACTCTTCACTTAAGATCATTATTGATCCAACCACGGGTGATGAGATAAAACTACAGGGAGACGCGCAGTTAAATGCTGGTGTTGACCCTGGTGGAAACCTCGTGCTTGCGGGCAACTACCTGGTGGATAAAGGATATTATATTTTTAATTACCAGTTTTTGCAAAGAAGATTTGAGATTGAGCAGAGCAGTCTCGTCACTTTTGGTGGCGAACCGATGAACGCGATCATAAATGTAACTGCCGCATATAACATCAACACAACAGCTTCCAATCTGGTGGAAAATGAGTTAAGCGCATCTTCAGATCCGATACTTACCAATTCATTCCGGCAGAAACTGCCTTTCAGGGTTTTACTCAACCTCACAGGAACCATCGCAAAACCTACGATCAAATTTGATATTGTACTTCCCGATAACTCGGCTACTAATGTTCCTATCGGAAGCGATGTAAGAAGTACGATAGATAATAAGCTTTCGCAGATACGTGGAGATGAATCATCTATGAACAAGCAGGTTTTCTCACTCTTGCTAATGGGAAGATTTGTTGGTGAACAGAGCAGTGACTTCTTTAAGGGCAATGGCGGTGATTTTAGTGATCTTGCCACCCAGAGTGTAAGCCAGTTCCTGTCGTCAGCACTGGATGAAATCGCAAGTGACCTGTTCAAAGGAATTGATGTGGACCTTAACCTGAATAGCTACAGGGATTATAGCAATGGTGGAAATTCACAGAGAACAGACTTAAATGTTGCGCTTTCCAAATCATTTGCAAATGACAGGTTGACCATCACCGTTGGAAAGAACTTTGGTGTTCAGGGGAATGATGCGGCAGCAAAGGCAGCTCAAAATTCGAACAGTTTTCTGCCCGATATAAACCTGGCGTACAAACTAACAAAAGACGGTAAATACATGGTTCGGGCATACAGGAGAAATCAATACGAAGTTGTTTTGGATGGATATGTAGTTGAAACAGGTGTGGGCTTCGTGGTTACCATGGACTATTACCGTTTCAGGCAACTGTTCATGAACAGAAAAAAAAGGCAGGCAAAAAGAAAATGAGCAAAAGCAAAATTATATCGACCGGGATACTTGCAGTTGTCGCAGGCTTTTTCTCCTGCAACGTCCAGAAGCATTTACCAGCAGGCGAAAAATTATACCGCGGCGCTACAGTTAAAGTTGAAAAAAATCCTCAGGTAAAAACAAGCGCGAAGGCACTCGCGAAAGAAATAAAACAAGCTATTAAGCCAAAACCAAATAAGTTTCTATTGGGCCAGCCCTATAAAGTATGGTGGTGGTATTTTCTGGGTGAGCCGAATCCTGATAAAGAAGAAAAAGGGCTTAAAGCTTTTTTGCGCCGGCAATTCGCAGAACAACCTATACTTAGCAGCAGAATAGATGCGCCGTCAACAGCAGAAAGTATGGCTGCATTTATGGAAAACCGCGGGTATTTTCATTCACGGGTTAGTGGAGACACTACGAAATCCGCAAGTTATGTGCGCGCAGTCTATCATGCATGGATCGAACCGCGATACAGTATTCGTAACATTACCTGGGTAAGCGACAGTTCAGCGCTGCTAAAAGAACTCGAAACGGAACAAAAAACAAATGGCCTGATTGATTCGGGAGCCTATTATACATTAAGCGATATCAGCAGTGAAAGAGACCGCCTCGATCTCTATCTGAAAACAAAGGGCTACTATTTCTTCAATCCTGATTACATCATGGCTTATGCAGACAGCACAGTAGGTAACAGAAAAGTTGACCTTTACCTCAATCTAAAAAAATCCGCGCCCGAAAAAGCGCTTCATCCCTATACCATAAACAATATGGTGGTCTTCCCAAACTATTCGCTTACCCCGGGCAGGCAGGACACCAGCAAATTTTCTGTAGTTAAGTACGATGGTTTAACGCTGAGAGGTGGTACACGAAGATTTAAACCGAGGCTGTTTGCACAAACGATCACTTATCGCCCGGGCTCCCTTTATAGCAGCCGGGAACAAAACACTACGCTGAACCGCCTGATCAACCTTAACAGCTTCAAGTTTGTAAAAAATAGTTTTGAAGCGTCAAAGGACAGCGGTAAATATCTTTTAAACGTAACTTATTACCTAACGCCATCCAAACCCAAATCTTTCCAGGCCGAGATAGACGGATTCTCAAAAGAAAACAATGCTTTGGGTGCACAGGTAAGCGTGAACTGGCATCATCGGAATTTATTTAAGGGGGCAGAGCACCTGATCGTGAAAACTTATGCAGGGTTTGAGGTTTCATTCGCAGATTCCTTGAAGATCAACAATAACTTCCGTGCTGGCGCAGAAGCAACACTGAAGTTGCCACGTTATGCACTTCCATTTTTCCATATCAAAGAAAACAACTTCTATCCCCCGAATACAAACCTTGTTATCGGATACGAATTATTCCGCAAGCAACTTTTCTATACCAAAAATCTCTTACGTTTTCAATATGATTTTACCTGGAAGAAAAATGTACAAAAACAATTTACCCTTTCGCCGGTTTCTTTAAGTTATATAAGCGCTACAGCTATTACTGATACCTTTCAAAAACAGGCGGCACTGGATCCAACCCTGCTCATCAATGTGTATTCGGAAGCTATCCTCGGCTCATTCTTCTCCTATACTTACAACAATGCCTTAGCTGCGAAAAGAAACAAACTCTATTTTAACTATGGCATTGATCTCTCGGGTAATCTTGCAGGGCTGATCACCGGATCAAAATCGTACAGGGAAAAAAGTATTTTCGGCGTGCCCTTCGCCCAGTACGTTAGAGGAGATGTGGATGTTCATTTCACTCACACATTGACAAATAAATGGGATTGGGCGAGCCGGGTAATGGTAGGTGCGGGTTTCCCTTATGCAAATTCGCGCGTGCTTCCTTTTTCCAAACAATACATCATTGGCGGCTCAAGTTCAGTAAGAGGATTCCGTTCGCGGAATTTGGGGCCCGGTACACATAAACCCACTGCGGAAGATCAGCGCTATTTCCAGATCATAGGCGGAGATTATAAACTGTTGATGAATACAGAACTCAGAATCCCCATCACTTCTATAATCAGCACTGCTGCTTTTATAGACGCTGGAAACATCTGGACAAAAGATACGCTGACATTCGGGCCACAGGGCAAGCTAACCAAAAACTGGTGGAAGGAAATTGCGGTAGCAGCAGGGATTGGCCTGCGGTTCGATGTAAATATTCTCGTCATCCGCGCGGATCTGGGCATTCCCTTTCGTAAACCTTATCTGCCCGACGGAGAACGATGGGTTTTTAATCAATTCGACTTCGGGAGTGGCGCATGGAGGAGAGACAACCTCATCCTAAATATCGCACTGGGTCTGCCCTTTTAAATCCTCAACGTGAAAAAAGCACTAAAAATTATCTTATTGATTATTGGGATCGCTGTTGTTGGCGGTCTGGTTTACTGGCAGGGAATCCGCAAAGGGTTTATCAAATCAAATATCCAGGATGCCATAATAAAAGGAACCGACAGTCTGTATTATATTAAATACGACAGTTCTAATGTGGATGAGGTAAACGGAAATGCGCGCTTCTACAATGTAAGACTTCAATCCGACTCATTACAGGGCCAGCTGGCAAAATATGATACCGCCGCTGCCGCTTCAATTTTTAATATTACAGTGGAGGAGGTTGCGATTGAAGGTGTGGATATACCCGGACTTGTATCAAATACCAGGGTAAAAGCTTCGAAGCTGGAACTCCTGAAACCTAAGATCTACCTGATCCAGGCACCTGGAAAAAATTCGGAGCCTTCAAGATTTGATACCGTAGCGCTATATAAAAAAATACTCGGAAAATTCAACGCCATTTCAGCAGATGAGATCAACATAAGTGATGGAAGCTTCGCAATCTTTAACGGCAAGGGAGAAGCAGGAACGCTGCTAAAAGGGATTGATATTCATCTTAGGAATTTCTCGGTAGACAGCGAAAAGAACTACAGCAATATCATCAGCTATTTCGTAAAGGATGTTGATCTGAATATTAATCAGGCTACAATACGATCGGGAGATGGTATCCTGAATTTTTCAGGATTTACCTATAGTGCACCGGGAAGATATATACAGCTGGAAAACTTTGCGCAATCAGACACGGGGGCTAAACCCATTATCAATGTAAATAAGGTGAAAATTTCGGGTATTTCAACAGATGCATTCATCCTTCAACAAAAAATTAAAGCAGACTCACTCGTCACAGCCTCCGGCTATGTAAAACTGGTTAGAAGAAAGACCGCAAGGAAAACGGATATAAATGAAGTGATCGAACTGGATAATAATGCATTTAACGAAGCGCAAATAAATAACATTGCCATTGGAAAAACAAAAATAGAAATATTCGATAGCAGAACGCCATCTGCTCCACCCATCAGTATTAATAATGTTGAATTTTCGGCATCCAACATTCAAAAGCTGGAAACGGGTGTTCAGATAAAAAATTTAATTGGCCAAAGTAACTGGCAGCTTAAGGGAGACGGATTCGATTTTCTTACCAGGAATAAACTCTATAAAATTTCGATAGGTGATTTTTTAATGGATAATGGCAAAGAAGAAGCAAGCATCGGCTTTG
>JAEWDG010000122.1 GCA_023390215.1 Bacteroidota bacterium
CCCTCCATGTTTGTCGTAAAACTCCTGAGCCTGGTATAGATATTTTTTCTTAAACAGTAGCCTGTCTCTCCAGTTGAACATGGCAGGACCAACTTTTTTTCCCGTAAGATAACCCACGGTATTGCCCAGGATACCTGCTATCGTACAAAGGCTGGAAATTATGAGCAGGTTGAAGAAATCATTATTGGTATTTAGCGATATAGATTCAACGAGCGGTGTGCTGAGTATGCCTGCTACAAATAATAATGAGTCACCGGGAAAGAAGAACCCGATGAACAGCCCTGTTTCGGCAAAGATGATAATCAGTAACAGCCATATTCCTCCGGCAAGTATATAGAACATGGGCGTTAGGAGATCCGTCCAGGTAAACTGTTTTTGCAACACCATTCGCTTTTCTTTCAATACCTCAGACCTTGACAGCGAAGCGGTATCAAAATTTTTCAGTGTTATTTGTAGCTGCTCATCTCCTTTGATGGGAAGAGTAACGAAGGATTTTGCATCTGTGTGAAACAGGATCCCGTTAATATTGATATCAGCATTTTTTACCCCCTGTTTGTACTGATTGGCCACTTCGACGCGCAGGGAATCTTCTGCTTTCAGCAAAAATGGCGTGCATAAAAAAAACAGAATGAAAATTCTTTTAATCATGATGACTATGTGGTACATGTTCTAACTGACCTTCCCATTTACTAACAACAACAGTCGCGATGCTGTTACCCAATACATTGGTTCCGCTCCGGCCCATATCAAGCAAAGGGTCTATTCCCAGCAAAAGCGCGATACCGGCTTCAGGTATATGAAATGTAGACAGTGTTCCCGCGATTACAACAAGCGAGGCCCTGGGAACACCGGCTATTCCTTTACTCGTAAGCATGAGTACGAGTAGCATGCTGATCTGCGTTGGGAAATCGAGGTGAATTCCAAAACTCTGGGCGATAAAAATGGACGCAAAGGTCATGTACATCATACTTCCATCAAGGTTAAAAGAATAGCCAAGTGGCAGTACAAAACTTACAATACGGTCTTTACAACCAAAACGTTCCAGTTCCACCATTGTTTTTGGGAAAGCTGCTTCACTGCTGGAAGTCGAAAATGCGATAAGTGCAGGTTCTTTTATACGTTTTAATAAAGTGAAGATGCGTTTTTTTACAACCAGGCTTCCGGCAAAAATCAGCAGGATCCAGAGTAAGGCGAGACCAAAATAAAATTCTCCTATAAAAATGGAATAGGTTTTCAGGATGCCTAATCCCTGTTTCGCGATTATTGCCGTCATAGCACCGAAAACCGCAACAGGTGCTAGTTTCATGACATACCCTGTTACTTTAAGTATAATATGCGCTACAACATCCAGCGTTTTAATAAAGGAATGAGCCCTTTCACCAAGAGATGAAGCAGCCACACCAAATAACAAAGAAAATACAACGATCTGAAGTATTTCATTTTTAGCCATGGATTCAGCGAAACTTACCGGGATCATGTGATAAAGAAAATCTTTGAGGGTAAGCGCTGCCTTATCGACCCCTGTATTCAGTGCTGCATCTGGTATTGGAAGATTCATGGCGCTGCCGGGTTTGAAAAAATTCACCAGGATCATCCCTAACACAAGGCTGATCAGTGAAGCGCTTAAAAACCAGAGCAGGGTTTTTCCTCCTATTCTTCCAACGGCTTTGATGTCGCCCAATTTTGCAACGCCTACAACAAGAGTTGAAAACACAAGCGGTGCTACGATCATTTTTATGAGGCGAATAAAAATATCAGCCAGTAGGGAAAAAGGTTCTAGTTTTTTATCTCTTGACACAACGGCCTGTTGCATTTGCTTGTTAAGTTCCACACGGCTTACCAGTAACCGCTTATAATCATTGTTTAACGTATCTACAAGTTTCGCCTGTGCAGCTTTAGTGCTGGTGAGATTTTCACTGATGAGTGTGAGCGAATCAAGTAATGAAGTATTTGATTGATCTAATATCCGGGAACGAAGATCAGCCTGTTGGCCTTCGAGCGTACTAATCTGCCTTGCAAGTAATTCATATTGGCCAGGATTAATGGGCTGTGTAGCCTGGCTGATTCTTGAATTTACGGCTGTTAATAATTCCTCAGCATCCGAAATCTTTTTATTTTCAGCACCTACATATTGTTTATTGAATACAAAGCCGAGGATTATTCCCAGCACGAGAGCGATACCAATATACAGTGTTAGTTTGTTACCCGACTTCTTTTTAATCTCCATGCAAACGAATGATTTCGCAATATAGGATTTATCAACAGTTTAGATGCGCGACAGGCTAAATTCTACGAAGGGTAAATGGATTAGAAAGATTATCCTTATTTTTCAGCTTATTTAACCAATTAACACGTATGAGTTTATTTGCTAAGAAGTCTGTTGCCCAGTTGATGGCCGAGGCGGATGAATCGGAGAAAGGGCTAAAACGGACCTTGAGTGCCGGATCGCTTGTTGCATTAGGCATAGGCGCGATCATTGGTGCTGGTTTATTTGTGAGAACGGCTGCTGCAGCGGCTCAAAACGCAGGCCCTTCAGTAACATTCGGATTTATCATTGCTGCGATCGGATGCGCGCTCGCAGGACTTTGTTATGCGGAACTTTCTTCATCTATTCCTATTTCCGGCAGCGCGTATACGTACACGTATGCTACCATGGGTGAGTTACTTGCATGGATCATAGGCTGGGATCTGGTACTGGAGTATGCTGTTGGTGCAGCAACTGTAGGCATTGCATGGAGTGAATACCTGAATAATTTACTGGTAAACGTGTTGCATACAAAACCTATACCTTATGAATGGTGCCACTCACCTTTTGAACATTCTATTCCGGATGCTAACGGCGCTATCATCCATGGAATCGTAAATCTTCCCGCGTTGGGAATCGTTGCTTTGCTAAGTCTTTTATTGATCAAGGGTACAAAAGAATCCGCTTTTGTAAACGGGCTGATTGTAATAGCAAAAGTTGCAATCGTAGTCCTTATCATCGTATTCGGTTGGGGATTTATTAATCCGGTAAACCATGATCCCTATATTCCCCAGGCAGGGATTTATACCGATCACCAGGGTGTTAAACATAATTTCGGCGGCATCATGGGTATCCTGGGGGCAGCCGGTGTTGTATTTTTTGCGTTCATTGGCTTTGATGCCGTAAGTACAGCAGCGCAGGAAACGAAGAAACCCAGAACAGCCATGCCTATTGGTATTCTCGGATCTCTTGCGATTTGTACCGTGTTATATATATTATTCGCGCATGTGTTAACTGGTCTCGCTCCGGTGGAATTTTTCCGGACAAATGGAAAGGAAGCATCCGTTGTAGCAGCTATCAATACCTATATGCCGGGTTATGGCTGGCTTGGAAAACTGGTTACCGTTGCAATTCTTGCAGGATTTTCGTCAGTAATTCTGGTGATGCTGCTTGGACAAAGCCGGGTGTTTTATTCCATGAGTAAGGATGGCCTGATGCCTTCATACTTCAGCACATTACATCCTAAATTCAGAACACCATATAAGGCAAACCTGATTATTCTTGTGCTGGTTGGTTTGTTTGCAGCCTTTGTTCCCGGTGATATAGTTGGAGACATGACGAGCATCGGAACCCTGTTTGCATTTATTCTTGTGTGTGCAGCAGTGATCATTTTGCGCAAAACAGATCCGGATCATCCGCGTGAATTCAAGACGCCCTGGGTGCCTTTCGTTCCGATATTAGGGATCGTTGTGTGTGCAGCAATGATCTACGGTTTAGGCTGGGTAAACTGGTTACGGCTTTTCGGATGGCTTGCTATAGGATTCATTATTTATTTTGGATATAGTGTGAAACATAGTAAGCTAAGAAATAATAAGTAACGAGAAAATTATGATGCGAAAGCCGGCAATGACATTGCCGGCTTTTTTAATTTTATTCCACCAGACCTATAAGGTTTTAAGACCTTATAGGTCTGGTGTTGGAGCAAAAAAATTTGGCATTCTAAAATCGCCAGGATAAGTGTAAAAAATACTAAAATTAGATTCTGCAGGAAACTTTGGTCTGAGACAAGGCATATTATCCAAAGACAACTGATACGCCTCAAAATAAAGTCCGGCGCCATATTTCAATTCCTGAACACGATAATAGACGGGAATTTCCCGCTTAACCGGTTTATAATTAGATCGCAGTGATAATTTCAGTTGTTCCTTAAACGGTATTGACGAGAGTTTGACTGTTTGGGCATTTGTTTTTAATCCAGGAGAGAGGAAAGAAAAAACAATTATAAATCCAAAAACGAATTTTCTTTTCATGTTGGATAAATTAGCCTTGTTTTCCCCAGACCTATAAGGTCTTAAAACCTTATAGGTCTGGGGGGCTTTAATGAAAAACCCTATTGGCAATAATCGGCGTACAATGTTCAGAAGCAATCATCACCTTACCATTTTTCTTAACCACCACTACACTGCAACGCTGGTCTTCGTCGAAAGGTTGCCCCCTGTACATTCCCTTGCCACGCCATCTTGTACTCACCACGGCCGATGAACCGTATAGCGTCACTGTAAAATCACTCCGCAAAACATCACTCAGCCTGTACCCTTTCTCGCCCGCAGTAGCCACCACACTATCCCTGCTGAAAACACCACCGCTTCTCGTAAAATAATCATAACCCGGCGTGAGTACCGAATCTACTTTTTTAAGGTTCTTATGATTCCAGCCATCGTCAAAAGCCCGGATCACATCTATCACTTCCTTCTCAGAAAGCTGATCGGCTTTTTTACAGGAATAAAACATTATCGTACATAAGGTAAGCATCAGCAAAAATCTCATACTCAAGGATTATTTTATTTCAATTTCGTCTACAAAAATATGCGTATCTCCACCCGCGCCTTCATGCCAGTGAGGCATTTTTCCATACTGCTGCGCTTCAACTTTCAGATACCTCATTCTTACATCAGGAATTTTAATCTGTAAACGGAGCACCTGTGCATCAGGATCTTCAATGGAAAGAAAATCTCGCGCTTCATAAACTTCATTAAAATTTTTTCCATCCACTGAGGTCAGTATCCTCAACATTTTAGGCGCTACGATCCACGATCGCACATCTTGCAGAAACCCTATCGAAACTAAATTCACGTTTTGTATTTTCCCCAGATCCATTGTAAATATGGCATTGTCCTTCTGAAAACCCTGCCAGTAGCCTTTGCGCCAATCCGTGGACCCATACAATCCATCAGTAAGCGCGGAAGTGCCACCTGCGGCATACTGCGGTTCATATTGAGCTTGATAAGTTATTTTCCAGTTGTTTTTCACGGCTACATATGATGCTATTGATTCGGCGCTGGAATCTCCTCTTAAATTATAAGCCTTGCTGCGGATAAACGTTGACTTCGTTATCACAAATGGATTGATGTACTTTCTGGACCTGCGTGTGGGTGCTGTACTATCGGTTGTATAATATATAATTGCTCCTTTTTGCGGAGCGTATATTTTAAGTGTATTTTTTTCCCGGAACGATCTGGACCCTCCATCAATTACGGGGTTCAATACCATCTCAGAAGTATTCGGATTCGAAAGGATAGAAGGTTCAGCTACCGGCTTATCGAAAAAAGTTGTTGGTTTCGATCCCATCATCAACGTGATCAACCCACCACCAGCAAGGTCATGATGTGTGAAATAAGGAACACTCATAGGTTTGGGCATTAGGGAAGCAGTAGTGCTCAGTAAAGCGCTTTGTACAAAATGGTTTGAATCGGAAACATAAGGTGCATTAATAACGAAGGTTCTTCCCTCCGGAAGATTAATTTCCACCAATGGGAAAACCGGCGCCCCAATAAAATATCGTTTATCCCCCGGCGTTACGGGGTAAAATCCCATAGCATTCAAAACATACCATGCGCTCATCTGCCCGCAATCTTCATTTCCGATCAAGCCATCGGGAGCATCTTTATAAAAATCCATCATCACCTTATGCAAATAATATTGTGCCTTAGAGGCCTTCCCTGCATGATCATATAAATGAATGATATGGTGACTGGGTTCATTACCATGAGCGTATTGCCCTATTAATCCAGTGATGTCAGATTGTTCCCTGCCCGTTGTTATTGAAGATGCAGTAAATAAATCATCCAGTTTTTTTTCCAACGTCTTAGGTCCGCCACGCATACGCATATACCCGCCAATATCCTGCGGAAAATAAAAGGAATACTGCCAGCTATTCGCTTCTGTGAAATTATTATTCACCTCGCTCGGGTCAAAACCCGGTTGCCAGCCTCCGTTATCACGTGGTTGCATAAAACCAGTCTTGAGGTTGAGCATGTTTTTATAATATTGTGCTCTTTTAATGTACTCCCGGTGATCTGATTCTAACCCCATTTTGCGCGCGTACATGGCTATACACCAATCATCATATGCATACTCCAATGTTTTACTAACGCTTTCCGCTTCATCAGAAACTTCGATCAAATGTTTGCGTATATACGCGGGCAAACCCAGGTGATTCCATGTTGCGGATTTTTTCATCGCTTCAAGTGCCAACGACGTATCGAAGTCATTTATACCTTTTGAATATGCATCCCAGATAACCGGAATAGAATGATAACCAATCATGCAATCTGTTTCACAGCCCGCCAGATCCCAAACTGGTAATCTGCCCCCCTGCTGATATTCCGTGAGAAAAGTTTTGATATAATCTATACTACGGGGCACATCAATAATGGTATAAAGCGGATGCGCCGCACGGTAAGTGTCCCAAAGAGAAAACACAGAATAATATGTGAACCCATTGGCATTGTGAATTTTGTTATCCCTTCCGCGGTACGCGCCGTCCACATCCATATTAATGTTGGGAACAACAGCAGTATGATATAAAGCCGTATAAAAAATCCGAAGCTTTGTAGTATCAGAAGATTTCACATCGATTTTTCCCAATTCCTGATTCCATTTTTCTTTAGCCTTGTTTTTTATCTCATCAAAATCCCAGTAAGGCAGCTCGTCATTAAGGTTTTTTTTCGCACCATCAATACTCACCGGGGAGATTGCCACTTTTACGAACAGATCATTTTGTTCCTTTAAATCAAAACGGAAAAAACCTTTCAGATTCTTACCATCAAAATAAATACTGTCGCGATATAAAACATTATTCTTCCACAATCCGGAAGATTGAATTGGCTTTGAGAATTTCGCGACAAAATATACATATTGGTTATCTGCCCAGCCTCTGCTTCGGCGCATACCCGAAACCGTTACACTGTCATCTATACTGAGAGTGGACTCAAGCACCTCATCGCGATGCAGAAGATCAATGATCACGTAATTATTATCGGGATGATTAAAACGGTAATGATGAAACCCCACCCGCTCCGTTGCGGTTAATTCAACTTCGATATCATCGTCATCCAGGTGAACAGAATAATATCCTGCTGACGCAGATTCACGTGTGTGTGAAAATCTCGAACCATATATTTTATTATTGAATGATGGCTCTCCGGTGCCAGGCATAAATAATATGTCGCAGTAATCCGGAACACCCGTTCCGCTCAAATGCGTATGCGAAAACCCAAAAATAAAATCATCATCATAATGATAACCGCTGCAGCCATCCCATCCTGTAAGTCTGGTGTCCGGGCTAAGTTGAACCATACCATGCGGAACTGTGGCTCCCGGATAGGTATGCCCATGTCCACCTGTGCCTATAAAAGGATTGACAAAGCCGGCAAAATCTGTCTGGGCGGATGACCCAAGCGAAATCAACACACTCAAACTAACGACTAAAAAATTTTTTTTCATAAAAAAAGCTTCCCGGAAGGAAGCTAATACTTTTCACTCAAAATTTTACGTATTCACCTAAAATGGAAGATCATCATCCATTGAAGACGCAGAAACCGGTTCAGATCTTTGAGTTGGCGCGTAACCGGTATGTTGTGCCTGCCTGTTATAATTTCCCTGAGCACCAGTTTCCGATGCCGAACTGCCTCCAAGCAATTGAATATTCTGAACCCTCAACCTCAGTGTAGCTGCGGCTGCGCCATCTTTCATATATCCTTCCGCTTCAGGCGTACCTTCAACATACACAGTTTTTCCTTTGGTTAGGTATTGAGCGATGGCTGTACGATCAGTCCAATAAGCACAATTCACCCAAATGGTTTTTTCTTTAAGGTTACCCGTTGAATCTTTAAACTTTTCAGTGTGGGCAACATTGAAATTAATCACGTTTTTACCATTCACTTCTTTCTGGATGCAATCTCCTCCGAGGTTACCGATAATCTGTAGCTTGATCATAACGAATCTGTTTTTAAATTATTAATCGATGTATCTGTTTGCGAAGTTATGATGGGTAAACTCCCTCCCGTTTTTAGTTTTCCACTAAAACAACTGCATGACCTGTACAACTCAAAGGGTTGCCGGTCTTACCCATTTGCTAATTCATTTTCTTTTTTAATGTGCTCACCTGATCCTGCAGATTATTTACAAGATTGGCGAGAGAATTCACGTCCCATCGTTGCTGCTGGGCCACTTTTCCAATCACTACCTGAGCCTGCCATAATTCAACCACATCTTCTGCATTCACCTGATAAGGCTGATAGGAAGGATTATCACTCACCAGCGTGAGCTTAGCCCTGGTCCGGTTATTTTTCACGATACGCTTGTAAACTATGCCTTCATTACGGCTCACTACAATATAAGCCTGGTTATTTTTTACATCTTCAAAATCTTCAACTTTTTCTCCCACGATAATAGAACCGCTGGGCGTAGGCAGCATGGAATCCCCAATAATTTCAAAGGCGCGGTAGTTTCCACCTGCCAACATGGGAAGCGTAAAAGTATTCAGTTCGTCAATGAACTCACTGTCTGCATAACTCGATAAATATCCCGCAGCTGCTTTCACCGGTACGAAATGGATCAGATTCCTGTCTGCTGACATCATCTTCTGCTGCCTTCTTTTCGCAAGAAATCCCGATGACCCCGAACCTGTATCACTGAGATCTTTCAATAACAACTCATCCAGTGTAAGTTTGAAAATATCCGCAACGATCTCGAGCACATCAAGCCGTGGATCGGCGCGTTCTTCTTCATATGCACCCACAAGCGATCTCTTAATATTGAGTCTTTTTGCAAACTCTTCCTGGGTCCATCCACGAAGTTTGCGCAGATACTTCAGATTTAATCCAGCTCTTGACATAGGAACTAATTTGATTAGCACAAATATACTAAATACTTTAGCTTTACAAAAAATTTTTTTCCTTACCCTCCTCCGCTGCCTATTTTTGTCCAAATTTCAACATGCAAACTGTACTTGTTCTTCACAATCTTCTACGCTGGCTGGTTTTGCTTTTCGGACTATGGACATTAATAAATGCCATAACCGGATTGAGTGCTAAAAGAGCTTATACGACATCCGACAACCGCAGTAATCTATTATTCATGATCTTTTGTGATATCCAGCTCTTACTGGGTCTGATCCTTTATTTCAATAATCAGTGGTTCGGGAAACTTACAGACAATATGAAAGCCGCAATGCAGGATGCCGCCACTCGGTTTTTTTCTCTTGAACACGGGCTCATGATGATCATCGCCTGGGTACTTGTACATATCGGACGCAGTGCTGTTAAACGGGCTACGACAGACCGCTCGAAACATAAAAAAATGCTGATCTTTTTTGGCTTGGCATTGTTTCTTATACTGGCATCTATTCCCTGGTCTTTCAGACAGGAAATTGCACGTCCTCTTTTCAGGGGATTTTAATGATTGAAAACTCACTATGGCGAAAAAGAAAAGCAGGCCGGTAATCCTGATAACCAATGATGATGATGTTACCTCACCGGGTATCCGAAGCCTGGTGGAAGCTGTGAAAGATCTCGGAGAAGTAGTAGTAGTTGCACCGGATAAACCTCAAAGCGGAATGGGACATGCCATTACGATTGGTTCTCCACTTCGTATGAGTAAGGTGAACCTGTTTGGTGATATACAGGCATGGCAAACCAGCGGCACACCGGTAGATTGCGTTAAACTGGCAGTTGATAAGATTCTTCACCGCAAACCCGACCTCTGCCTGAGCGGAATCAATCATGGAGCAAATCACTCCATCAATGTGATCTATTCCGGCACTAT
>JAEWDG010000200.1 GCA_023390215.1 Bacteroidota bacterium
TCAAATCGGTTTATGCAACCGTATTAAATAAGTGGTTGAAGGTTGATGACAGGACTATCCTGGGCCAACAATATAATTACCTGGATTTTATCTGATTTTATTTTTTTAATGCAGTGCGATAAAGTACCCAACCCATCAGGGCAAAGAACAATACACCAAGCAACGCATACATATCCCCACCCGTAATACCAACTATACCATGTTCAAGACTAATGGACTCCAGAAATTTTTCGCCGCTGTCGCTGCCGGCGACGAATGCGATTACCACGCCGGCAACAGCTCCTCCGGCAACCAGTCCGGTAGCAAATAAACTTCCTTTTCCGAGTTCTTCTTCTTCTGGCGTTTTTACAATGTGCGCTTTCTTTTCTTTATACTCTACCAGTCCACGAATAAGCCCACCGATCGCGATCGGTAAGGTTGTAGAGAGCGGGAGATATGCACCCACCGCAAAGCTCAGAGACCGGATACCGCACAGTTCCATCACTACGGCAAGAAAAATTCCGACGAAAACATATTGCCAGTCAAGGTTTTGAGAAAGTATCCCTTTGATCAGGGTTGCCATTAACGTAGCCTGGGGCGCGGAATATTTTTCTGATCCGATTGCATGCTGCACACCCTGCGCAAGCATATCGTTCGTAGGTTTATCCAGATACTTGATCGTTACACCGATCACGATCGATGAAACAATCGCACCAACAAAAAGCGCAATTTGCTGGTTTCGCGGCGTTGCGCCTACGATATATCCACTCTTCAGATCCTGTGAGGTAGCGCCTGCATTTGCTGCGGCGATACAGATCATACCTCCTACAACCAAAACCAATGGTTCATACATTTGTCCGCTCCAGCCAACAGCCATAAAGATCAGGCTTGTACCCATTACCGTTGCTATTGTCATTCCGCTGATCGGGTTATTAGAAGAACCGATCAGGCCAACTATTCTCGATGATACCGTAACGAATAATGCACCGAATATAATAACCAGGATCCCGATCAGTAATTTTTGAAGAAAGCTGTCGCCGGGAACCTGTGGTAAGATTGAAATCAATAAGATCAGTGCCAGGCTTCCGAAACCTACAACCTTAAGGTTAAGGTCTCTCTCTGTTCTTTTTACCGTATCGGCGCCACTTTTCGCTGACTTTAGAGAACCAATGCTTCCTTTAATTGATGAGACGATGGTTGGTATGGTTTTGATCAGTGTGATGATTCCTCCTGCAGCCACCGCACCGGCACCGATCTGGCGTATAAAAGCATAATAGATCGCCGATGAATAATCATCGAAGGTATGAGATGCCGCATTCCATCCCCCCTTGCCTCCATCCTTACTGAGGTCTGCGAGATAACCCAGTTTCGCCAGTTGTCTTGCGATTGTATCCGGTGGTACAATGGATGACAGCAAAGGAATAAACACCAGCCAGCTTAGTACACCGCCTGCTACAAGGATTCCGGCGATACGGGGGCCAATAATATAACCTACACCCATATACTCCGGCGTTATTTCTCCGCTGATTTTTGCTGATGGAAAAAATTTATTGGTTTGTTTAGTTACAAAACTTGGAGTTTCATGAATAATGTGAAGTATTTTTTGAAGAATAGCATACGCGAATGCAACACCCAGTCCCCAGAACGCGGTCTTCGCAACTTCTCCTCCTTTTTCTCCTGCTTTTAAAACATCTCCGCAGGCAGTTCCTTCCGGATAAGGCAGGGTATCATGTTCATTTACAATCAGCGCTTTTCTCAGCGGAACCATTAATAATGTTCCCAGCATCCCACCCACGATCGCGAGGATCAAAATAGTGAGGTAGTTAAAATAAGAAGCACTGTCTGGCGATGAAAGAAACAAGAAACCCGGAAGCGTGAAGGCAACGCCGGAAGCAATGCTCTCTCCCGCGCTTCCTGTTGTTTGTATAATGTTGTTTTCGAGGATGGTTGTTTTAAAAAACTTCCGGCCAAGCGTGATTGCGATAACGGCGATAGGAATGGATGCTGAAACTGTTAGCCCCGCTTTGAGTGCGAGATACACCGTGGCGGCGCCAAAGATCACTCCGAATAAACTTCCCAGTAATATTGACTTCACCGTAAGTTCCGGCATGTTTACCTGGTCCGGAACATAAGGCTGGAAAGATTTTTTTTCAGACATAACAGTAAGTTTTGAAGAAAGAAAATTAAATAAAAAAGGCGATACAGTATTGTATCGCCGTATTAAAACATAAATTTCGTTTATGCGCTACCGGTTTTCTCTTTCACGATAGCATTCAGTGAACGTATTTTTGAATAGATCAGGATACCTCCAATGAATGCGGCTCCCACAAGTATCAGGAAGAAAACTTTTTTATCTGTAAAATCATCCCAGAAACTTGTCATTACACCGGCGATCTTGCCACCGATGGAAGTCGATAAAAACCATCCACCCATCATTAACGCGGTGAGCCGGGAAGGCGCAAGTTTCGAAACTAACGACAGTCCAATCGGGCTCAGGAAAATTTCACTCACCGTGAAAACGAAATAAGTTCCCCACAACCATGCAGGGGAAGTTTTGTATCCATAAATAGAAGGAACAGACATGATCGCGAATACCATAACCAATGCGGATAAACCTGCGATGAAAGAGGCCATACCAAATTTGGATGCTGTGGTCGGTTCTTTGCCCCGTTTTCTCAGCCAGTCGAACAACGGCACAAAGATCAGCGTCAGTAGAACAATAAATAATGGATTGATGGACTGGAATAATTCTGTGTTTATAAGTTTCACAGGTTTTCCATTTGGCCATTGATCTTTGGGAACATTATTGAAATAGGGATCTGGTCCCATCACAAGCACGTTTTTCGAATCAGGGTCCACTTTGGTTCCGTCAGCGGTTATGCCAAACACCTGTTTCGAGGTATCGATTTTTTCTCCGTTTTTGGTAATAGTCGTTACACTGTCTTTACGGATAATTGAATCCTTATCTTTAACTACTACAAAATGTTCGTCCAGTTTCTCGACCAGCCTCGGCGTATCCGTTACCTGTTGTAACGGAAATATGTTACCCGTTATGGAAGCAGTCATTTCAGAAGCTTTGCGGTCAGTGTGTTTCTCCGCCCAAATCGTCAGGCCGGTTGAATTCTGGTTATATATCACCCAGAAAATAATACTGATGGAAAAGATAAACAGCAGTGCGCCGATCCCTCTTTTATCCTGACCGGTAGCCTTTACCCAAAGAGATATATAAAACGCGATCACCGGAAGACAGGCAAAAATGAATGCATCATTAGCCTGGCTGCCCATAATTGTAGTGTGGAATATTTTTGTAGGAAGAAACCATCCGATCAGCGCAGCAATGATTGCAGGGAGAAATACGAAACTGAAAATTTTAGAAAGCGGCATATCCTCGGGTTGCGCTGGTTTCTTGATATCCCCTTCACGAACATGCTTTAGATTCATGGCGAGTACAACAAGTCCAATCACCAAACCCACTCCTGCTGCGGAGAATGCGTAACCCCAGCCGTACTTGTTTCTTAAGTAAGCGGCTACAAAGTTGCAAACAAAGGCACCGATGTTGATACCCATGTAAAAAATATTATACGCATTGTCCTTTAATGGTTTGAGATCCTCGCGGTTATAGATATTCCCCAATACGGTAGAGATG
>JAEWDG010000166.1 GCA_023390215.1 Bacteroidota bacterium
CTCGGGATGAAGAAGTTCTTTGGTTGCCAACCGATCTAATACACTTAGAAAATGATAACGAATGGCAAGCCGGTAGTTCTCTTCCTTCTCCGCGTTTGCTATCAAATCCTGGTAATTACCTTCCGGAATGATCTCCATCCCGGTTGTATCCTGTTCATGAATTTTCACGCGGGAACGGCGGTTCGATTTTGCAAAGATCCCCTTGGTCATGAATACATTATATAAAACAAATAATACAAGCAGTCCTGCGAGTGACCATAGGATGCCGCCAGCCACAGGAGATATTCTGAAATTTTTTCGGGCATTGCCTCTGTCTCTAATTGACCCGGCATCATTTTTTTCCTTGCTGCCATTCAGTTTGCGAAGTATGCTATCAATTTTCAGCATGTACGAAAACTGACTGGAATTTTTCCAGGCCCTGATCGTATCCGGGATAATGATCCGGGAGGATATCGACAACGTGGTATCGGACTGAATATCCGGCTTCTCCTCAGCTACCTGATCTTCAACAGGGTTACGGTTGTCAGATTCATAAGTTTCTTCAACAGGTGGCTGAACAATGATTGCGCTATCCGTTTGCGCGCGCAAATCGCAAAAAGAAAAAAACAGGCAAACAAGTAAAGCCCAAACCTTATGCATTTTTCATTTTTATTCTTTCCAGGTAGCCGGATTTGCTTTGCACGATACCACGTTTAGCAAGTTTAATGGGCCAGATTACAAAATACCAGATGATCAGAAACAAAGAGAAAGATAAAACAAGCAAGCTCACCCATACCGATAACCCTTCCGTACTGCCCTTCGAATATGTCTCGCTCATCAGGTGTGTAATATAACTTTCGAAAAATGCCGCGACTATAAAAAAAGGGATCAGTGTGATCATAATCTTTACAGCATCGCGGGCTGCAGATTTAAAAGATCTCATCCGGGAATAGGTACCCGGGAAAAGCATACCATTCGCCAGGATGAAACCTGCAGTTCCCGCAATCACAATAGAACAGATTTCAATTGTACCATGGATCCAGATGACGAGAACAGATTCAACACCGAGGCCGCTGCTGAAGAAAATCTGATGAAAGCTTCCGAGTATAATTCCATTCTCCCATAATATATAAAATGTTCCAAGTCCTGCGGGAAGCCCGCCAAGAAATGCGACAAAAGCCACCCGTATATTATTGAAGGCAATAGTCATGAACATGGAAAATGGATTATCAGTTTTGTACACGCCGAATGGATCACCTTTTGAGATGTTTTCTTCGGTCATATCTACATAGCTGTCTCCCAGAATGCCACGAACGAAATCAGGATTCTCTTTGCTGGCAAAATATCCCAGTAAAACGGTGATAATAAATAAGCATGCGGTGAATAAAAATATCCTGTGGTATTTTCTGAACAAAAACGGAAGTTCATATTTCCAGAAATAAAAAATCCGGCTGTATTTTTCTTTTTTATTCCGGTAAATGTTCTGGTAAATGGAAGCAGTAATCCCATTTATCCATATGGTCACCTTACTTCGTGGGTAAAAGGTTTTTGCATACGACAGGTCATCTATCAATACCGTAAATCTTTCGGCGGTTTCCTCTGCGGTACGGGCGGGTTCATGCTGGTATTTTTTCCATTTTCCGGCATTCCGCTTTATAAACATTGCCTCTCTCAAATCGTATTGTTTAAAGCACTAAGCTTACAAGTTGATGAAAAATTAAGGAACCACAAAATAAGTTTCTGACCGGTCAATTTCCGTGTAACTCCGTAAATTGGGTTGTGGGCATCGTACAGATATCAACGGATTTCAATATCGACCTCGAGTTCGAACTTGCAGCCATACACAGGCGGCTTTTTGCTTACATGATTGATTTTTTTATCCTGTTATGTTACCTCATCCTGATGAAATTTCTGCTTTATGATGTGCTTAATGTTTCGCAGATAGAATCTATAGGTATGGATATCCTGATCATCAGCCTTCCTATGCTCCTCTATTCCGTCGTGTTGGAAACAACCATGAATGGACAGACTATCGGGAAAAAGATCATGTCCATACGGGTTGTAAGTCTGGAAGGGGGTGAACCCACGCTGGGCCAGTTCCTCATTCGATGGATCACGCGTTTTTTTGAATGGCCTTTTTTCTTCGGATACATTGTATTGTACGATTTCTCAACCATTTTCACGTACATGCGCGTAACAGGCTTTCTCGGAGTATTTGTGGTGATTATTATTTCAGTAACCCGGAAAAACCAACGTCTCGGAGACCTGGCTGCGGGCACGGTAGTAGTGGATGCCAAGACGAATATGGACGTTAATGATACGGTTTTTATGGAAGTGAACGAGCAGAACTACCAGGTTAAATTTCCCGAGGTAATGCGTTTAACCGACAGCGATATCAATACCATAAATACGGTGCTGCTTCAGTCAAGAAAATCGCATAATTATGATATCTGTCTACGCGTGGAATCCAAGGTGAAAGAAGTTCTTGGCATTCAGTCGAACCTCCACACCACTGATTTCCTTGAAAAATTACTGGAAGATTATAACTACCTCGCTACAAAAGAATGATCAGTAAGCCCTCGCGAATAAAACCCTTTGATCGCTGGGCTGGCCCGTGAGTACACATTTTCCTGCCTCTTTCTTATTTTCCAAAGGTATACAGCGAATCGTAGCCTTAGTCATTTCTTTGATTTTCTCCTCAGTTTCCGCTGTACCATCCCAATGTGCGGAAATAAAACCTCCTTTATTGTCGAGCAGATCAACAAATTCTTCCCAACTGTTGGCTTCGCGGATATTGTTATCACGAAATGATTTAGCTCTTTCAAACAGGTTAGCCTGTATTTCTTCAAGCAGACCTTTTATCTGGTCTGCAATGCCATCGACTGCAAGCGAACGTTTTTCCCTGGTATCCCTCCTTGCTACTTCCACAACATTATTTTCCAGGTCGCGCAATCCCATCGCGATCCGGACAGGAACACCCTGCAATTCATATTCCGCGAACTTCCAGCCCGGTCTTGTATTGTCGTTGTTATCGTATTTAACGCGAATACCGAGCGCTTTTAAAGACTTAATTATATCTCCAATTTTTTCATCGATTACCGGCTTACTTCCTTCGCCTTTATAGATTGGCACAATTACAACCTGGAACGGTGCGATGCGGGGAGGAAGAACCAGGCCCTGATCGTCACTATGAGCCATGATCAGTGCACCAATCAATCTCGTGGATACACCCCAGCTGGTTGCCCACACGTATTCCTGTTTGTTTTCTTTATTCAGGAACTGAACTTCGAAAGCTTTTGCAAAATTTTGTCCGAGAAAATGTGATGTTCCGGCCTGCAATGCCTTTCCGTCCTGCATCAGCGCTTCAATACAATATGTGTCTACAGCACCGGCAAATCGCTCATTGGGCGTTTTCACACCCCTTATCACGGGAACTGCCATAAATTCTTCAACAAAGGACGCATATACGTTCAGCATCTTTTCCGTTTCTTCGATCGCCTCTTCAGCCGTGGCATGCGCTGTGTGCCCTTCCTGCCATAAAAACTCTGCCGTGCGGAGAAATAATCTCGTACGCATTTCCCAGCGCACCACATTCGCCCATTGATTGATTTGAAGAGGCAGATCACGGTAAGATTGAATCCAGTCTTTATAGGTATTCCAAATAATCGTTTCGGATGTTGGCCGAACGATGAGTTCTTCCTCCAGTTTCGCTTCGGGATCAACCACAATGCCCTTACCATCCGGATCATTTTTCAAACGATAGTGCGTAACCACCGCACATTCTTTTGCAAACCCCTCCACATGGGCTGCTTCCTTGCTCAGAAAACTTTTTGGGATGAAAAGCGGAAAATATGCATTCACATGTCCCGTTTCTTTGAACATGCGATCAAGCTGATCACGCATATTCTCCCATAACGCGTAACCGTAAGGTTTGATCACCATACACCCTCTCACAGCGGAATAATCAGCCAGTCCGCCTTTCAATACCAGGTCATTATACCATTGCGAATAATCCGCTTCCCTCGTGGTTAGTTCTTTGCTCATTCCAAGTAATTATCGGTTGAAAAAGCCTGCAAACAAAGGCAGGGCATTTAGGAGATCTTTAACAGCAAAACCAGATGTGTGATTGTCATCCAATTGAATGCAACCCTCAATTTTGCATTAACATCTTCACCCTTGCAAAAATACTAACTTCATATTCAATATATTTAAAACGATTGCGATGAATATTAAACTTTTACTCATAATAGTATTTGCAGCGCTGATCAGCAGCTGCAGCACCACTTACCGCAGTGGTCAGACCCCCGATGATGTGTATTATTCTCCGGCACGGGCCGTTGAAGAAAATTATGTGGTAAGAACAGAAGAAAAAAAGCCGGAGATTTATTATGACCGTTCCATCAGGATGGCGATCTATGATCCCCGCTGGAGATACTGGAATGATGAATTCGACTATTATTACGATCCCTACCATTATGGATATAGCTA
>JAEWDG010000181.1 GCA_023390215.1 Bacteroidota bacterium
TCGAGGAAGTCGTCGAACAGGCCGGTCATCGCACCCATAGCCGTACTGCAGTACCTTTCCGCATCGCTCATTTTTTTTCCGCGAAGCAAACAAAATGCTTCACCCAAAATTGCAGGAACAGCGATTCCATAATAACTGAAGATTTTTTTTACATCTGCTTCATCAAGTGTTCCGTCTGAATACTGCAAATGCTGATCAGTGATCGACTTAATTTCTTTTTGGAGAAATTTGTTTTGAATATCGAGATCATGAATAATTGATCTCAGACTACCGGGTATTTGTAACAGTCTGTGAATCGCACTCATCAGTCCTGGTAAAAATCAATGAGTGAAGCCATATACGTATCTGTCCAGCCCGTACTGATGTCTTCATAATCTTCATCAGGAATATTCGTATGCCGGAGTTCAAGTGAAGTGCCCGCTTTGTCCGGGTGTAGTTTGATGGTTACCACTGAAGGCGTTTCCTGTTCACCGAAATCCCAGTGCTGAACGATTTTTTTTCCGGGTTCGAATTCAATATTCGTCCCTGTAATGCTTCCGTCCCAGAGGGAAAATTCTGAGCCGGGGTCATCATTCATTTCCGCAGGTTCACCGGTCCATAAGCGAATAGTATGTTCATTGGTGAGTGCCTGGTAAACGATCTCCGGTTCAGCAGGAATATGATAGTATTTTTTGAAGTCCTTCATGGATCTGAGTTTCAATGGTTTTTGCTAAGATAAATTGCTTTGCGCGATAGCTGATAATTAACACTTATTCCCTGGTATAATTTGGTAAATTTGGGATTCAAATCCATATTCATGAACTATAAAATTTTCGTGCTCATCATCTCCGGAATAGTTTATTCCCAGTTAACTTTTTCCCAGGTTCAATATAAAGAATATAAAATCGGTCCCAATGGCGACACGATCAATGCCGTGCGCCAGGACGGAAAAAAAGTGGGGAAATGGGTCATCAAGGTTGAGGAACTCAGAGGTGAGCCCGGTTACGAGGAAGAAGGTATGTATAAAAATGGTGAGAAAGACGGGTATTGGAGAAAGTATAGTACCCAGGGTGATTTGATAGGTGTTGAACATTACCTTTTGGGAGGCAAGGATGGCCTGCAGCAATATTTTACTTATCTCGGTGATTTGATCAGGGAAGAGAACTGGAAGGGTTATAATCCCGATGCGCCCTATGATACCGTAGCAGTGTATGGTATGGATAACAATGAGGTGATCGATTTTAAACTTGTGAAGGCTGAGCCATATTCCGTTAAAAATGGCGAGTGGCGGTATTATGAAGCCGGTTCAGGAAGATTGATAAAAGTTGAACAATGGGCTAATAACAACCTCGTGAAACCTAATGAACCTAAAAAAGAAGTGGTGGAGAACAGCGAAAAGAAAAAAGAAGTGAAGAAAACGCCTGAGATGCTGGAATGGGAGAAGAAAAACAGCAATAAGAAAAAAGCTTTAAGAGACGGAAGAACAGGAATGTAAATAATTGCGCAAAAATATATTTAAATAAAACGGGCTGTCTCTGACAGCCCGTTTACATTATTGATGGTTCATAACCAATTATAGTTTGATCAGCTTGCTGCTTACGATAAGATTACCATTTTCATCAACGATCTGTAAAATATACATGCCCTTCTGTAGCTGTGCCGCGTTGATATTCTGGCGGCTCGTACCACCGTTAAGTGTTATCTGTTGTTTTACCACTTTCCGGCCTGCATTGTCAAAAACAGTGGCCTGAAGGGTCTGGCTGTGGTTACTAAGGAAATCCACAACAATATTATTTGTGAAAGGATTTGCGAGCACCGTTCCTGAAGTTTTATCGATACTGAACTTAACCGCAACAGTATTGGAGAATTTTGATGTACCGTCGAAATCGGTTTGACGGATACGGTAATAGTTCATTCCCAGTTGAGGTTTTGCATCGAAGGCAGTATAATCATGTTTGGTTGTACTGTTGCCCTGGCTGTTTACGCGGGCAGCAGGTGACCAGGTATAGCCGCCATCGTTGCTTCTTTCAACTTCAAAATATTTATTGTTGCTTTCAAACGCGGTTGACCAGTCAATATTAACTCCGGTTCCTTTCTGGCGTGCGTTGAGACCCAGGAAAGAGACAGGAAGCGGGCCGCCGGCAGGGCAGGAAGCGAAACTGATGTCATCAAGGGCAAAGTCGTTGCCACAACCGCCTTCTGTACCGGAACCGATGGTAAATCGTATGTTTTGTGGTATGAAAGCGCCGGTTGTAGGGAGGGTAAAAATGCCTCCTAATCTTATCCAGGTTGGATCGGCTGATTGAGGAAGCTGTCCTGTAGTAAACGGTGAATTCATAAACGGAATCCAGTTTCCACCGGCATCCATATATTCTGCGCTCACTATTAGTGATGGTAACAGCGCTACGGTTGGAGAACAGGTTCCCGGTGTATTCAGGTTCATAACTACTGCGCTGAGGCTGTAGGGCCCGGCTGCGAAACCAGCAGGCCTTGTTATCGTATTTTGATAAAAATCTCCACCGATCCCGTTGATCACCAACATTCTTCCATTAACGTCAGCAGGCGTATGATCCTCTGAAGCATGCCATTCCGGTTTTTGTTGTGAACTATTGATCACACGGTAGGTTCCGTCCTGCTCCATGATGCCACTGGCTGTAAATTCAAGTGTATTGGGAATGATGTCAGGATTCGGAACTGCATTCGTACCGGTTCCAAAACTTTCAGTAAAATAAACTACTTCATTTTCGCAGAAGGTCTGAGCAGAAGCAGTTAATCCAAACACTGACAAAGCCAGCGCGGATGCTGTAATTGCAAAACTTTTTGTTTTCAAGCGTAAATTTTTTTTCATGTCAAAGGTTTGTAGAGTTAAACAGAAAATTTTTCTCCGGATATTGACAGTTTCACTTGAAAACATGCATACAGAGGAGATGCATTTTTAAAGAGATAGAGATATTGGCGAGGATTGGATTCGGTGAGTGTACCGATAGGTTGGCAGAGGAATAGTAAAAATAAAAACTAAATCCTAAAATCACCAGTTATCCTGTTGATTTTTATAAGATTATAGAATTCTTACTGCTGTCCTTCCTATCAAAGCACTGAAAATCAGTTCAATGCCCTTTGCATGGGGTTAGCAATTTCTGAGCCAGAACCC
>JAEWDG010000189.1 GCA_023390215.1 Bacteroidota bacterium
TGAAGCAATTAAAGATGCTGTGCAGTAGTATGCGCTATCAATTATCAAACGATATTTTATAGCTTCTGAATTTAAAAGCAAAGGACAGATATTAGAACAATTCTATTATCTGTCCTTTTTTATTGAAATTTCTCCCCGGGTCAAATGTAACTGTGTGGGGTAGACGCAAAAATATGCGTTAGCCTTTTGCCGGATTGCTTGGCCTGATCTCGATTTTACTCGGCAAAGCCCTCGGATTCATACGCATCAGGTCAACAACCAGTTCACCAATATCTTCCGGTTGAATTTTCCAGGCATCCGCGGCTGATGGTTCGTGCCCGTTGAAGTGGCTGGTTACAGAACCCGGCATGATCGTAGAAACTTTTATTTCGTATTTCCGCAAGTCGAGCATGATTGCCTGAGAAAACCCCACCAGTCCAAATTTACTGGCATTGTATGCTGCGCCATTCTCAAAAAAATTAGTACCGGCCAGACTGGCTATAGTGATGATATATCCTTTAGATTTTTTCAGCGGTTCGATGGCAGCTTTTACACTGTGAAAAACCCCAGTCAAATTTGTATTGATGGTTTCGTGCCAGTGTGCTTCATTCAGTTCATCTATCGGGGCGAAATGGCCCACACCCGCATTGGCCACCAGCAAATCAAGTTTCCCGAATTTATTAATCACCTGGTCTATTGCATCCTTCTCAGGTTTACCATGGCTTACATCCGACTCAATTGCAAGAACACGTGATTCATCGCTGCAAAGCTGCCTGGAGGCTTCAGAAACTGTAGATAGATTTCTTCCGGAAATCGCCACATTCATTCCCTGCCCGAGTAGCGCCTTTGCGATTCCATAACCGATTCCTTTACTGCCACCTGTGATATAGGCAACTTTACCACTGAGTTGATTTGTTTCCATGAGCTTTTTACAATTGAAATACAAATTTGTTCAATATTTCACGAATTAAAAAATAGGACGAAGCTTAGATTTGTTTATGCCCTACGCGGTTTATGTAATAGAATTAAGAAGAAAAGTTTTTTCGGAAGATGCGCGGTTTCGTGAGGCGAACCCACAGTATAATGGTGTACTGGAGTGTTTGTATGTAGGCATGACCAGCAAAACGCCTAAAGAACGGTTCATGCAGCATAGAACGGGCTATGTGAACAATAAAGGAATCAGGATTTCGGCTTATATCGTGCAAAAATATGGCGCTTATTTACGTCCCAGTTTATATGAGCACCTGAATCAAAAATCCATGACGCGATCTGAGGCGCTTGCTTTGGAAAAAAAACTGGCTTTGGAACTTAGGAGGAAGGGATATGCTGTCTGGTTTAATTAACGGGTTATTTCCTTTCCGCCATGCTGAATCCCAATATGTCATGCTGAAGTTGATTCAGCATCTTTTGAATAGAACTATGGAGGGGATTTAATTGAAGTGAGATGCTTCTGCGTTCTAACTGGCAGCTCCCGGATCAGGTCCCGACGAAGTTGGGATGCAAGCATCCGGGATGACGTAAGAGAAAGCACAGATCCCGGATCAGGTCCCGACGAAGTTGGGATGCAGGCATCCGGGATGACGTAAGAGAGAAGCGTCTCTTCCACGCGTCATGCTGAACCTGATTCAGCATCCTGTAAGAAAGGGATTACCTTTGCATACTACCAAAACTAACGGGCGGATTCAGTTCAAGATCTTAACGTCGGAAAAAACGAATAAACAATTCAGCCCTTGCCTTGTTACATTTGCAGATGCAACAAAAACTGGCAGTTTTCAGGAAAGAACATTTCAATGCAGCGCATCGCTTGAACAACCCTAAATGGGATGAAGCTACCAATATCGATATCTTTGGAAAATGCAATAACCCTCATTTCCACGGGCACAACTACGAACTGATCGTAAAACTCGCAGGTGTTCCCGATCCGGAAACAGGTTTCGTTTACGACCTGAAAAAACTCAGCGATTTAATCAGAGCAGAAATAATTGAACGTTTCGATCACCGCAACCTTAATGAAGACTGTCCGGAGTTTAAAACCCTAAATCCTACAGCCGAAAATATTGCCCTGGTGATCTACAACATCCTTCGACCGCTTATAGAGCCATCGCTGGATCTGCAGGTCAGGTTGTTTGAAACAGAAAGAAATTTTGTAGAATATCCAGCATAGCATGTATCAGAAAACAGAACATTACGACGAAGGCGTTACGAATGATTTAATTAAATCTTATACTTCCATTCTTAAATCAATCGGTGAAGATGTAAACCGCGAAGGATTGCTTAAAACTCCTGAACGGATCGCCAAAGCCATGCAGTTCATGACGCAGGGTTATTCACAGGACGCCCTGTCGATACTGAACTCAGCAAAATTCCATGAGCCGATAAGCGAAATGGTAATCGTGAAAGACATAGAACTGTACAGTATGTGCGAACACCACATGTTACCCTTTTACGGAAAAGCACATATTGCGTATATACCAAACGGTTATATTACAGGACTGAGTAAAATCGCACGTGTGGTAGATGTATACAGCCGCCGTTTACAGGTTCAGGAGCGACTCACGCACCAGATCCTTGAGTGCTTGCGGGAAGCATTAAATCCCTTAGGCGTTGCCGTTGTTATTGAAGCATCTCATCTCTGTATGATGATGCGCGGCGTATCAAAACAAAACTCCGTTACCACAACTTCAGCGTTCTTCGGTGAATTTGAAAAGAATGAAACCCGCAGCGAGTTCATGAAACTGATATCAGCCCGCCTGCACTAACCGGTCTTCCATAATTTTCCTTTTCTTTGTCTCTAAACCAGGAGTTAATGAAACATGCATATGTATTCCCCGGGCAGGGATCACAATTTCCCGGAATGGGAAAAGAGCTTTATGATTCCTCGCATGACATGAGGGAATTTTTTCATTCTGCAAATGAAATTTTGGGCTTTGAAATCACACAGATAAAATTCGGAGGTACTCCTGAAGAGTTGAAACAAACACGTGTAACGCAACCTGCTATCTTCATTCATTCCGTGGCTGCTTTTATGAGTATTCCCGATGCAAAGCCTGATATGGTTGCAGGTCATTCACTGGGGGAATTTTCCGCCCTGGTCGCCAACAAAACCATACGATTCGATGATGCACTAAACCTTGTCGCCATCCGGGCGAATGCGATGCAGCATGCATGCGAATTACATCCCTCTACCATGGCAGCGGTATTGGGTTTGGATGATGAAAAAGTTGAAGAGATCTGCCAGTATGTTACCAATGAATCGGGTGAAGTGGTGGTTGCCGCCAATTATAATTGCCCAGGACAATTGGTCATCAGCGGTAGTATCCGTGCAATTGACATGGCCTGCGAACGCATGAAGGCTGCCGGTGCCAAACGTGCCCTGGTGCTGCCTGTTGGAGGTGCCTTCCATTCTCCGCTTATGCTTCCGGCAAAAGAAGAACTGGAGAAAGCAATTCTCACTACTGAATTCCATACGCCAATCTGCCCTGTCTATCAAAACGTAGCCGGCAGAGCGGTAAGTGATCCTGAAGAAATCAAACAGAATCTTATCGCACAGCTTACCGGACCTGTGAAATGGACACAAACCATTCAGGCGATGATCGCTGATGGTGCAGGAGAGTTTACGGAATGCGGGCCTGGAAAAGTATTACAGGGACTCATCAACAAAATTGAGAAATCAGCCCTAACTAACGGTGTACAATAATCGATTTTTGTAACGGGCGCGGATTCAGAGTTTACCAGGTGCGATGAAACTGGCTTCGCGGAGCACCAGGAGACATATCCCCAGGCATTTTTCATGATTTAATAATCAAACGAAAAATTATTGCATGATAGTAACATACCCTTTGCGGAAAATGCGGTTGCCTATATAATCAACAGCTTCTACCATCCATATATACGTTCCCATACCCTGCATCTTACCCTGGAATCTGCCATCCCAGCCTTCGCCTTGTGAAGATGTAGAGAAGATCATCTGCCCGTAGCGATTATATACATGGAAATATCCAAATGAACGCATACCTACCAACACGGGTTTCAAAATATCATTTAACCCATCAGCATTAGGAGTGAATGCATTAGGAACGTACACTTCAGGACCCCGGTACGTTTGCACTTTAATGGTATCGGTACCGGTACAACCACTCGGAGTGCTTGCATAAACAATAAGTGTATTGAATTCATCCTTAAGTGTTGCGATAGGGTCTGGAATGTCCGGATTATTCATTATTGCGGCTGGCGTCCAGGAATACGCGGTGAAACCGGTATGGTTTACATCGATCGCATGTAATTGTAAAGGTTGATTTACTGCAACAACAGTATCTTTTCCTGCATACAATTCCGCGGGAGGAAGGAGCGTAATTTTTATATGATCATCGCTTAATGAATGGCAGCCATTCGCGTCCACTACCGCAAGACTATACGTTATATTGCGGGGATGATCCACCAAAGGATCGGCCGCCTGGGGATCGCTGAGGAAAGTGGACGGCGTCCAGGTGTATTCTATACCTCCGGAACCGGACAGTTGCGTACTTCCACCATAACAAATCACCTGGTCATCACCTGCTTCAGGAACTGGCGCTATATTTACCGACAAAGGAATGGAATCAATTAAAGAACAAATCCCCAGTGTTGCGGTTACATGATACAGGGTAGTTTGTTTGGGTGATGCGATAACATTTGCGCCCGAAGCTGTGTTCAATGAACCCGCGGGCGACCATGCCAATGCGGTTGCATTCGAAACAGCGTGCAACTGCGTACTTGTACCTTCACAGATCCCAGTCGTATCATAACTTAAAGCCAGTGTTAAGGAATTAATATAGGTAACGGTTACGCCTGGTTGTGAAACAGTGCATCCATTGTTGTCCTTTACTGTTACGGTATAGGTGCCGGGAGGTTGACTCAAGGTTGATGACCCTGCGAACGCGCCACCTGCTGAATACGTATATGCCGGATCACCGCCTGAAGCTGTTACTACGATCGTGCCATTGGCACCTGCAGTACAGCCCCCATCCGTAGTCGTTATATTGTCGATAACGAGCGTTGGGTATTGCTGAACAATATTAACATGTGCAGTGTCTGTACAGCCTGAACCATCTATCAGCGATACGATATAACTCCCTACGGGCAGGTTGGTTAATATGCCTGAAGCCTGAGGTGTACCACTATTTACCGAAAATTGAGGGTTTGTCCAACCGGGTCCTGCATGTGCATAGATAATACCGGAACTTTCACCGTTACAATTTACCTGCTGAACTGAATCAATGTTTATTTTTTTCCAGAAGATAAAAGCCGAGTCTTTACCATGGCAATTTCCTGTGGTTGATGTGCAATAATATTTTGTACTGTCTGATGGTGGGGTTACGATGGGTGATGCGGAGGTCGGGTCATCCATATTTGTGGTAGGTGACCATTGATAAGTTGCATAGCTCGAATGTGCAGCCAATTGCACAGAACTGTTGCGACAGATTCTCAGGGTATCCGGCACGATGGTGAGGGTATCATAATCGCGGATCTGAAATATGGTGCTGTCGGTAGCATACATATTGGAACATCCTGCCATCGTGTAGATCTTAAGGATCTCCACGCCTTCAGGAAGATTATCGACAATGGGGATAAGGCTTAATTGAACTGAGGTTTCATTCGCAGGAATAGTCACCGTGGCAGGAAGGTTTTGAATATCCACCCCATTTACTGCTGTTCCACCATAACCAAGGTTAACGACTTTTGGGATGGGTTGAGCTTCAGAGCGGCTGATGGTAAGTGTTCCCGACAAGCATCCTTCTACGAGGTAGCTATTGCCGTTGGCATCTATCTGCGTGGTATTTTGAATGGATAAGGTTGTTGAAGTAAGACTTTTCGCTTCAAGGAAAACGCCACTATCCCATACCGCATCAGAATTATCAGCGATCACCAGTTTCATGTGATAGACCTGGCAGGGCTGAACCTGTTCCTGTGCAGTAAGCACGGTGGTATAACCGTCGTGCGTAAGCGCTGTTCCTGTAGTATTGTTCCTGTAGTATTGTGTATTTGCCAGGCAGGGAGAGGGAAATGCATCGGGAACATTGTTGATGCTCGAAATTGACACTGCAAGATTTGTATTGGGAACAAGGGCAATATTTCTAAGCCCGCTTATTCCCGGACCGGAAACGAAGAATGCAAATGCATCATTGTAATCGCCGCAGGCGAAGCTTGGATCATATTCTTCAGAAGAAAATACATACCTGAATTTGATGCTGTCACCCGTTGGAATAAAATCGAATTCAAGCACACAGGCATCATTCATATCATCCACATTTGCACCGATCTGATCGGCAAGATCCTGATCACCGGGTAAATTCCAGCCTGTGCTGGCTAGTACATTTTGCGCCTGGGTTGAGTTATTGCCATCTACGCCTTTGCTCGAGCCATTGGTTTTTGCTCTGCCCGAAGTCAATACAATTCCGCTATCGAGACCGGGAGCAGAATTGCCCGTCCTTTTAAAAAATCCGGCCATATTTGTATTACCGGTGAACGTTACATTACTGATAGAAATTCCATCCCCAACCAATCGCTGGGCAAGCGCAGTAGCATTAGGTGCATTGGTTACGGTAAGCTGACTATATCCTGTAAACGATGCGAAAACCATCACCAGGATTAAAATCAACTTGCGGGTTGAAAGATGCATGGGAAGGACTGGTTAAGTAGCTAAAGATAACGAATCCATAACAAAAAACCCGGGCAATGCCCGGGTTTTAATACTTATAAAAAGACGTAAAATTAAACCTCCAGCGTACTGAGCACATTGTTCATGTTCCGCACTGCGTCCGCACTTTTTGCCATCAGCGCTTTTTCTTCATCATTGAGTTTGAAATCAACAACTTTCGACCAACCATTCCGACCCACATACACCGGTACGCCGATGCAAATGTCATTCAGGCCGTATTCGCCTTCAAGCGACACACAGCAAGGCATCAGCCTGTTTTCATCGCGAACGATCGCCTCAACAACTGCGGCGCCGGCAGCACCGGGAGCATACCATGCCGAAGTGCCCAGCAAACCGGTAAGCGTTGCTCCACCCACCATGGTATCGGCAGCAAGTTTTTTTAGTGTGGCCTCATCGAGGTAGTTAGAGACCGGCGTACCACAATATGTCGCAAGGCGTGTAAGCGGAATCATGGTTGTATCACCGTGGCCGCCGATCACAGTAGCCTGTAAATCATTTGGAGAACATTTCATTGCCTGGCTCAGGAAATAACGGAACCTCGCGCTATCGAGCATACCGCCCATTCCGATGATCCTGTTTTTGGGTAATCCGCTTGATTTTAGTGCCAGATAAGTCATTGTATCCATCGGGTTGCTGATCACAACGATTATAGCTTCCGGCGAATATTTCAGAATATTTTGTGTAACAGTTTTTACGATCCCGGCGTTAATTCCTATTAGTTCTTCACGGGTCATTCCTGGTTTACGGGGAATACCGGAAGTGATCACCGCTACAGTGCTTCCTGCGGTTTTTTCATAGTCGTTGGTACTGCCAATGATACGCGTATCGAACCCTTCGATCTGCGCTGTTTGCATCAGGTCCATGGCCTTGCCTTCGGCCACTCCTTCTTTGATATCCACGATCACTAATTCATCACATAACTGCTTGCGGGCAATGTTATCTGCACAGGTTGCTCCCACTGCTCCTGCACCTACTACCGTTACTTTCATGAGAAAAATTTTTTATTGGTATTCGAAATGATGCGCGAAGATAGCCGAATGAAGATCAAGCCCTGTTGACTTCCGTAAAAAACTGTGAAAAAAAACCGCTTTTTGTTCTTTAACTTTTTGAACTATGGGATTGGAACGAATTTTATTTATGCGGAAACGCGAAAAAAAATCCACATGAAATTCCTGGTTGCTCTGCTCCTTTTTCTCGCACCCATTGTCTGTTTTGCAGAAATGGATGTAAACCTCAATGCTTCTTATGAACCATCGTCCACCTCACTCACGATCAGGTGGCAAAACTCAGTCAAAAACATCCGGTCTTTTACCCTTCAGAAAAGTTACGATAACTCAAGATGGGAGGATATATATCATATCGAAAGAAATGAATTCAGTTTAAAAAGCACAGAAAAATTTGAAGATCCCTACCCCGCAAAACAGAATTTCTATCGTTTAAAAATTGATACTGGCGGAAAAATCCTATACTCCAACATAATCGCGATACAGCCCGGGAGTTCCGTTAAATCATGGAGAATGCTCATGCCTGCTTCGAGTCTGATCTTCCTGGAATACCAGGGTGCAAGGGCGATTGAGGGTGTAATATCCGTATTCGTTAGAAATATGTCTGGAAATGCACTTGTGCGTAAACGGTATTCACCGATGGACAGGAAACTCAGTGTTCCGATCGATAACCTCGGGAGAGGTATTTATGTGGTGAGTATTGTGATAGGCAATGAACCGGTATGGAGCCAGCAATTTTCCAAATAGATCAGAGCGCCTTACCCAGTTCTTCAGTATTCACAGAGCCTATAAATTCTGTTACGAATTCGTGCTTTTTATTATAAACATAGATCGAAGGATACTGGTGTAATTTATAAAACGATCCCAGGTTGAAACCTCCGTCACGTCCGATCACGATGTTCGGATATTCGGCCAGCTTAAATTCTGAATAGAATTTTCGAATATGTTCAAATTCCAGCGAGGTTACAAGAATGAGGTCGGCTTTCTTCCATTGATCATAACCCGCAATCAGGTCGCGCATCGCATGTTTACAATGCTCACAATCCGGACTGAATAACATAATGATAATGGGTTTCTTTTTATGGAGGTCTTCCCGGGTGAACAGCGTGCTGTCGGGAAGGGTCATGATCGAAAATTTAGGAAGTTCCGGGAAACGCTTGTATACAGGAATTGACACAGAATCCGTTTGGGCACGCACATTGAATGCAAAACACATTATCAGAAGGAGGTAAGCCAGTTTTTTCATGATTTAAAATTAATGCTTTGTATTGATCCGTGTGAAGTCATGTTTCCTTATTTCCGCATTTAGGGCCAGTTCCCTACTTTTGCAGCCAATTAAAAATTATTTATGGCTACTACAGCAGATATCCGTTCAGGCCTGATATTGAAAGTCGACGGAAGCCTTTATTCGGTGGTTGAATTCGGGCAAAATAAAACAGCCCGTGCAGCCGCAAAGGTTTGGGCTAAATTGAAAGGTGTTGATAATAACCGCACCATCGAGATAACCTGGAACAGCGGTGAAACGATATTCCCTGTACGGGTGGAAAAAAAGCCTTATCAGTTCCTTTATAAGGACGATACCGGTTACAGTTTTATGGATACAGAAACATTCGAGCAAATAACCGTGGCGGAAGAGATGATCGATGCACCGAAATTTTTGAAAGACGGACAGGAAGTTTCTGTTTTAATAAATGGAGAAACTGAATTGCCGATGAGCGTAGAACTTCCGGATAAGATTATTCTAACGGTTACCTACAGCGAACCAGGTATGAAAGGAGACACTGCTACCCGCACGCTGAAACCCGCTACGGTTGAAACAGGAGCCACTATTAACGTTCCTCTGTTTGTGAATGAAGGTGATGTAATTCGTGTGAATTCGAAAACAGGTGAATATATTGAAAGGGTAAAAGACTAGGGTTACGTTATCGTAGTTATTTTAATTCTAATAGTAAAAGGAAGCACCGGCTTCCTTTTATTATTTAGTACGTGAAACAAGAATATTATTTCTCTTTGTTTCGGATATATACCAGTTTTATACTCGCCTTATCTGTGTCTCTTTTATCAATTTCAATCGAAGGAATTGACTTGATCATGGGTGTGAGTTTTTGAAATCCAAAATTTCTGGGATCGAAATCAGGTTGTTTTTTAAGAAGCAGGTTTCCCACATCTCCTAAAAACGCCCAGCCATTTTCATCTGCGAGGTCATCAATCGTAGCACTGATCTGGTTGAGTGTGCGCCTGTCAATCTTCTCAACAGCCGGCTTAGATTTTCTCTTTGGTTGCCTGGTCTTTTCTGTTGCATGATCAGTTTCATCTTTTTCTTCTTCCTCCTCCTGCCCAATGATCTCCATATAAATGAACTTATCGCAGGCAGCGATGAATGCATGGGGTGTCTTCTTCTGTCCAATTCCATAAACTTTCATACCTGCTTCGCGTAAACGTGTAACCAGCCTTGTAAAATCGCTGTCACTCGAGATGATACAGAAGCCATCCACACGACCAGTATAGAGGATATCC
>JAEWDG010000234.1 GCA_023390215.1 Bacteroidota bacterium
CAACTGCTCTGCACGAATCAAAGAACTGGAATTTTATTTCGAAGAGCTTGAAATAAAAAACCGCGGTAGCATAGGAAACCAGGTCACGAAATATCCCATTAAATCGGTTAAATTCAAAGAAGCAGGCCGTGCTACACTTGATGCGAAGAAACTCTGGTTTGATAACAAATTTGGAAGATTGAATGCTGAAGAAAAAGGGATCTATCTCGGAAAATTTGAAGCGGAAGATCGCCTGCTGGTTTTTTACAAGGATGGCAACTACGAAATAACCGACCAGGAGCTGACGCAGCGTTTCGACCCAGAAAATGTATTAATGATTGAAAAATTTGACCCTGAAAAAATCATCACTGCTGTTTATCTGGATAATGAGAAACTTCAGTATAACGTAAAACGCTTCAGGGTGGAAACAAGCAGCCTGCATAATAAATTTTTCTTCATAAAAGAAGGAAAAGGAAACAGGCTCATTGCCGTGTCCACCTCAGAATCACCTATCTTAAAAGTTCAGACAGGAAGAGGCCAGCAGATCAGCAAGGCCAAATTCAAACTGGATAAGATGGTAGAAGTTATGGGTTGGAAGGCTGTGGGCGCTAAACTCACCGACTTCAGTAAATCTGTAGAAATGGAGTGGGAAGAGAAGGAAAAGAAAGACGGTCAGGGAGAATTGTTTTAGAACACTCAGTTTCTATTCAGGAATACTGTTTCAGCTTCTTAAAGATTACCGGACGGGATTTCTCCATACGATAAAATTTCCTTCACGGTTTTCATTTTTTGAAAAATAAAGTCTCAGCTTCCATCAAACCATAATTTTCCTGTATTCGTAACTGTGCTACATCTAAAAATCTCAGTTATGAACATTTTCAAATCAATTATTGCAGCACTTTTTTTATTATCGACCGTTGCTAACGTCAACGCACAAACTAGAACTGTAACTGTAGGTGGTGCACCTATGTATCCCACCAAAGACATTATCGAAAATGCCGTAAACAGCAAGGATCATACTACGCTTGTTGCTGCGGTAAAAGCCGCGGGACTCGTGGAAACATTAAAGGGTGCCGGGCCATTTACCGTGTTTGCACCTACCAATGAAGCTTTCGGCATGTTGCTCGGGGGAACAGTAGAAAATCTGCTTAAATCAGAGAACAAATCAACGCTTACCGCTATCCTCACTTATCACGTTGTGGCTGGTAAATATGATGCAAAAGCTTTATCTTCTTTAATAAAGAAAGGAAACGGCAAAGCAACATTAAAAACCGTACAAGGTGGCAACCTGTATTTCAAAATGAATGGAAACAATATTCAGGTATGGGACGAAAAAGGAGGTAGCGCGACGGTTGCAATCAGTGATGTGTATCAAAAGAATGGAGTGATACATGTGATAAATAAAGTGCTAATGCCAAAATAACAATGACTGCGTTAGGCAAGTTATTGTTGTTCGAAATCAACTGCTGGTCCCGGCAAATCAAGCCGGGGCTATGCATTTAATACCAATTAGGAAGAGGTAATGTTTTAATAATTATCGGTGAAAAGTCGATCTATTCTCACAGTTCAATCCAACCTCTGAAGCCCCGGGCAGCATAATAAGATTCCGCTCCGTTATGATAAGTAAATACAGTATCGTATCTTCTGTCGCAAAATAAAGCGCCCCCGAGCGCCCGAATCTTTTCCGGTGTCAGGATCCAACTGGAGGTTTTCAAATCAAATTCCCCGGACAGCTGCAATTTTCTGTATTGCTCGTCTGTCAATAGCTTAATGCCAATTTCCTCAGCCAGATCCATAGCGCTGTTTGCAGGTTTATTTTCTTTACGGGAATTAAGGGCATTTCGGTCATAACAAAGGCTCCTTCTGTCCTTGGGAGACTCAAGCGCACAGTCGCAATAAATTATTTTATTTTTTTCAAAGTTCACAACATCCGGCTCTCCTCCCGTGTCCTCCATTTTTTTTATTACCTCCAGAGCAATGCTGTTTGATATAAGTCGTTCCTCAACCTGTTCCCACCTTATCTCGCTGTGGCGTATTATGTTATTTTCAAAGCGGGATTTTAAGGCATCTATCAGTTGTTCTGAATCCAGATTATCTTGGCTTTTCTGATGCATCATACGTTGATTTGCGATAAATCTACAAAACTACTTTTACCTGATTAAAATTTTAGGGGCTGGCTTCATTTTAAATTGGGATCTAAAAGCAGTCATCGCCAAATAAGTGTATTCTCTTTTCTACAAGCTGACTTAAAAAAAGCCGGAGATCAACTCCGGCTTCGCCATTATAACAACAAAACTAATACTTAACCTACTTTAATTACCTGATACCATATCTCACCATTGTCCTGTACTACAGGTTTGTACTGAATATTATCTACTTTATAATAAGTTTCGCCGTCGATGGTGATCGTTTCATAACCATCAGGAATACTTTCCACTATGGCACCAACCGGCGGTGCTACTACGCGATAAGAATCTTCATAATCGTCGTAAAAGGTTCCGTTATAATAGTAATAAGGCTGGCTGAATCCATATATTGTTTCGTAGCCCATTGGTAAAATATTTATATAAATTCCGAATGGGGGAGGAATCACACGGAACGCAGACCCAAAAGGTGCATAGAAGATCCCGCTGCAATAACGATATCCGATTCCACCCCAATAAATGGTGCTGTAAGGATAATAAAAATCATGAATCACCGAGTAGTAACGCGGTAAATAACTATATCTCCAGCAAGGATTATATGCACTGTAACGGCCGCGATTTCCAGGATAACGATATCGGTATGACAGCGGTGCACGACGATAATCGTCTCTTGTGATTTGACGTGGCGGTCGGGTCCAGTTTTGGTCGCCCCTTCCCGGCGCGGGTCGACTTACAACACTATTTGAACGATCGTGCTGCTGGCCACCACCTCCCGGTGCATTTAGTCCCGGACGTTGCCGCGGTTTTGGTGAAACAACATTGTTGGAAGTATTCCCATTACCCGGTGCAGACTGTATTGGATTCAGATCAGCGGGTTCATTTCTAACTGCACCGGATCCCGGCCTGGGCCGCGAATTGGTGATCGTTGTATTATTGTTGGGAAGTGAACCTGAATTATTATCCGGTCGGTTTTGATGAATTATCCTTGGCGGCGGTGCTGAGTTTCCAGGTTGTTCGATTCTGGTGGGACGGTCCAAACTGCGTCCCAGAGAGGACGTAACTGGCCTGTTTTGCTGAATGACGCGCGGAGTCGGTTGTTGCTGGGTAATACCAGGTGATGGACTTTGAGATTGTCCTGAACTTACACTCTCGCCACGACCAAAACCGCCACGCCGTTGGGCATCAGCGGACATCGTCGCGATGGAAGCCAGAATCAATCCGGCAAATGCCGGAATAATTTTTTTCATAATAAGCATCGTAAAATGTTTAGAGTAGATAATAATTCATCCTAACTATAGACGACAAACAAACGGATTCGTTAATACGTATCGGCTGATTTAGCGTTATGCTAACAAATGTAATTTTGTGGTAATCTGTATAAACAGGTTGTCTGCTGATAGCCGGTTTGGAGAAGCGGCCTGTAGAGCTGATTCGTGAGGAATTTTAAAATTGTTGAATTCCGGAACAGAAGGCTCTAATGGAATAACCTACCCTTAGTCATTTCTGATCAGCTTCCATATTCATCATTTTTTCGAACACAACTTCATATTCAGCGTTTGCTTTTTCCCATTTTTCCAAAGTATTTTTATATTCTGCTTCCGTTTTTATAAACTGGTTTTTATCGCTGTATATTTCGGGAGCGGCAAGCAAATGCTCCAGATCTGATTTCGATTTGGCGAGTTTTCCAAGTTCTTCCTCAAGTTGTTTAAACCTGCTTTTAACCTTTTGCAGTTCTTTCTTCTGATCGTTACTGATCTGCGGAGCATTTTTTTTCTCCGGAACAGGAGCAGTTACCGGCGTTGTGGAAACCGTCTGTTTTTCCAGCTTTGCAGTTTCCATTCTTTCTTTTTCCCGGCGATTCTTCCATTCCTCCCATTCCGTATAGCTTCCTTTAAATTCACGAACCTTAAAATCATCGATTTCCCAGATCTTATTTGCTACCCGGCTGATAAAATAACGGTCGTGGCTCACCAGTATAAAACTTCCCTCATATTTATTCAGTGCTTCCACAAGCAGATCAACGGAATGAATATCGAGGTGGTTGGTGGGCTCATCCAGCATCAGGAAATTGGCTTTGCTGGCAATGGTTTTGGCCAGTGCAACACGCGCTTTTTCTCCCCCGCTTAACACTTTTATCTTTTTATCTACACTATCACCGCTGAATAAAAATGCACCAAGTAATTGCCTGAGCTCAAGATCATTCTTACCCGATCTGGCTTCGTGCATCTCTTCTATAAGATCATTTTCCAGGTTCAATGCTTCAAGCTGATGCTGCGCATAAAAAGACTCTATCACATTATATCCCCATTCCCGTTCACCCTCAAAACTTTCCGCTCCTGCTATGATGCGCAACAAGGTTGACTTTCCCTTTCCATTGGCACCAATCAACGCAATTTTATCTCCGCGGTCAATTTCTGCTGAGGCACCCTTAAGAATTTCGATGTCTTTAAAAGATTTATAGATATCCTTAAGGGTACAAATGGTTCTTCCCGGTTGCCTTTCAATGGAAAAATTGATACGCATATTCGGACGTTCGAGTTCAACATCTTCTATGCGTTCTAATTTATCGAGCCGTTTAACGATACTCTGGGCCTGGGCGGCTTTGCTCGCTTTGGCTTTAAACCTTTCTACAAATCGTTCCTGTTGTCTTATATAGTCCTGCTGATTTTCAAATGCTTTTTTCTGCAGGTCTATCCGCATCGCTTTTCCCGTCTCATAAAAGCTATAATTTCCCGAATAGAAATGTAATTCCTGTTGATATAATTCAACGATTTTGGTGACCATCCGGTCGAGGAAATAACGGTCATGAGAAACGATCACAACTGCACCGGGATAATGTTGTAAATATTTTTCCAACCATTCTATACTTGGAAGGTCCAGGTGGTTTGTCGGTTCATCCAAAAGCAATACATCGGGATTCTGGAGAATCATTTTCGCAAGCAATACACGCATACGCCAGCCTCCTGAAAATAATTTATATGGTTTGGACAGTTCCTCGTTCTTAAAACCTAATCCCTGAAGAATTTCTTCGGTGCGATGATGTATACTATATCCGTCCAAAACTTCCATTTCATGAAGCAGATCAGCGTATTTATGTGCGAGATTTTCATCCCCTGTACGACCAAGTTCCTCGCCCATTATTTCCAGTTCTTTTTCCAGCTCACGCACGCGGGTAAACGCGCCTAATGCCACCTCAAGGATTGACTCCTCCGTATCAAACCCTAAAAGATCCTGATGAAGAAAGCCAATGGTTGTTTCCCGGCCTTTTTCCACCTGGCCGGATGAAGGGGTATAATAACCTGTGAGCACCTTGAAAAGGGTAGACTTACCTGTGCCGTTATAGCCGATCAAACCGATACGTTCATTGGGCTGAATATGCCAGGTCGCGTTAGCAACAATTGTTCTGGCTCCAAACTCAAAAGTCACATCCTGTAATCCTAAAAGCATTTTGTTCAACCGGATTTAGATTCCGGGCTGCAAAAGTAAATCAATGAATCGGCCCCGCACTTAGTTACTATAATATTAACTTTGAAAAAAAACAGGTATGAAACGTGTGCTGGTCGTATTATTGTTCGTGGTTATCGCGTTGACCGTGTATTGGTTCAACTTCCGGAAAGCCAGACCTCATTCCAACGGCCCGAAAGAAACACCAATTGAGCTGAAAAAACATTCAGCCGCTTTCAATGCTTCAGTGGATTCTATGATATTATCATATCTCGATATAAAAGACGCGTTTATCAACCAGGACACGGCGGGTGTAAAATCTGCTACCAGAATGATGATTCGCCGGGCAGACAGCCTGCACCTTGACGAATTAAAAGATGATAATGATGCCGTCAGGGCATCGGCTGCGGCAACAATAAACGACATTAAAGCCAATGCCGAATCCCTGCTTCTGCAAACGGATATCAAAGAAATGCGCGAAGATTTCAGAATGGTTACGGAAATGATGTATCCTGCTTTTTTTCAAACCATCAATTATGAAGGGCGTAAACTTTATTTAATGCATTGCCCGATGGCTTTTGGAGCGGATAAAGGTGCCGACTGGATCAGTGCCAGCCCGGAGGTAGTTAACCCTTTTTTCGGTAAGAACCATCCCGAACATAAAGACGAAATGCTCCATTGCGGAGAGGTAAAAGACACTATAAAAGCGCATTAATTCTTGAGAGTTATCATCTTTACCCTGTTTATTTTTTTTGGTATTATCGCTGAAGCTCAGGACAGACATACGATTAGCGGATATTTCCGTGACCAGGCGTCTGGAGAAAATCTGATAGGTGCCACACTTTCCGTGAAAGGGAACCCAAGGGGCGTAAACAGCAACCAGTATGGTTTTTTTTCGCTCACCCTTCCTACAGGTAAATACCTGTTCGTTGCCACCTATGTAGGTTATCTTCCTCAGGCCTTCGAGATCAATCTAACCAAAGACACTGTATTTAATATTTCCATGATCTCCGGCGCAAATCTATCGGAGGAAGTAATCGTAACGGCCAAAAAACGTGACAATAATGTAAAGGTTGCGCAGATGGGAAAAATCAGTCTGCCCATCGAGCAAATAAAATCAATTCCGGCATTTTTAGGCGAAGTGGATATATTGAAGGCTATCCAACTGATCCCGGGAGTAAGGAACGCCGGGGAAGGCAGCGCAGGTTTCTATGTAAGGGGCGGAGGTCCGGATCAAAACCTGATTTTACTTGACGATGCTGTCGTTTATAATTGCGGACATCTATTCGGATTTTTCTAAGTATTTAATTCTGATGCGAT
>JAEWDG010000259.1 GCA_023390215.1 Bacteroidota bacterium
AGCCAGGGCAACCAGTATTTCTGGATCTGGCCCTCCCCCATCATTTCCCAGGGATGAACGAAGATGGCGGCATTCATTTTTTCCAGCGCCTCATATAAGGGGAAAAGTGATACATCACCAAGGTTCATTCCATTGATATTACTGCCAATTTCAAAACCGGGGAATCTCAATTCATTTATACACCGTTCAGCTTCCTGTATGCTGAGGTCAATATCCTGGAGCGGTAAGGTACCGATGCCTATAAAACGACCAGGATATTTGTTTACAGTTTCAGCAATATGATCGTTGAAGAACCGTGCAGTTTCCAAACCATCTTTGGGTTTGGCCCAATAATTAAACAGCACAGGAATGGTTGACAACACCTGAATACTTACTTCGGTATCATTCATTTCGGAAATACGGGTTCCCGCATCAAAACAATTCGCTTCCACTTCGCGAAACAGCCGATCACCCTTCATCATGCACGCTTTGCAATTCCGGTGTTCCAGGTGAATAAACTCTCCATAGCCGAACTTTTGTACCCAGTTGGGCATGTGTTCAGGCATGATATGCGTGTGTATATCTAAGCGCAAGATGCTTAAGCTTTTTTAACGGGAGGCGTCATAACCGAACCACATTTTTCACAGGTGCGCTTATGTTCATCAGAATAAAATCTTTCCATCACAGGAGGAAGCTGTGTAACAATATCGGAAACATGCATGTATTCTTCATATAGTTTATTGCCACAGTTCTCGCAGAACCACAGGAATCCGTCGTCTTCGGATTTTCTAACACGCTCAATTACCAAACCCACGGTGTTAGGTCCGCGTTGAGGCGAATGTGGCGTTCTTGGCGGGAGCAAAAACATATCACCTTCTTTAATATGTATATCGCGCGGCACACCATCATCGATAATCTTTACCGTGATATCTCCTTCTAACTGGTAAAACAATTCTTCTGTCTCGTTATAATGATAATCTTTACGGGCGTTTGGCCCTCCCACTACCATTACAATAAAATCTTCCGCGTCTTTATAAACACATTGATTGCCTACAGGTGGTTTAAGAAGATCTCTGTTTTCGTCGATCCATTTTTTTATATTGAAGGGAGCCGCGATCGCCATGGATGTATAATTTGAGCAGAAAATTACAGAAATTTTCGGGAATGGTTACCTTTAACGCATGCAATGGGAGATTCCTTTTCAGTTGGAGAATTTCATAAACGGGCAATTCCTTTCCCCCCAAACAAAAAAATATCTTGCTTCTTATAATCCCGCAACGGGTGAGCACATCAATGATATCCCTGATAGTGATGAAGAAGATGTTGCATTGGCTGTGGAGGCCGCCCGTAAAGCGTTTGCTTCGTGGAGTGTAACTCCTGTGGAACATCGGTTCCGGATATTGAATCGCATTGCTGAACTGATTGATAAAAATCTGGATGAACTTGCATTGGCAGAAACCAATGATAATGGAAAACCTTTGTGGTTAAGTAAAGCGGTAGATATTCCCAGAGCTTCATCAAACTTTCGCTTCTTTGCTACTGCCGCCATGCAGTTTGCATCTGAAAGCCACAGTATGGAAGACAAGGGCATCAATTATACCTTAAGACAGCCGGTAGGAATTGCAGGTTGTATTTCACCATGGAATCTTCCACTCTATCTCTTTACCTGGAAAATTGCTCCCGCCCTTGCTGCGGGTAATTGCGTAATTGCAAAGCCTTCGGAAGTCACCCCGCTTACAGCTTATTTGTTAGGAAAGATTTGTAATGAGGCTCATCTGCCACCGGGTGTGTTAAATATCGTTCACGGTACCGGACCAGGTTGTGGTGAAGCGATCGTTAAACATCCGGAGATCAAAGCCATTTCATTCACAGGAAGCACCAGGGCGGGCTGGCTGATAGCTTCCATCGCCGCTCCGATGTTTAAGAAGATTTCACTTGAACTGGGTGGAAAAAATCCTAACCTGATCTTCGCCGACTGCGATTGGGAACTGATGATGCAAACTACGATCCGCTCTTCCTTTTCAAATCAGGGACAAATTTGTTTATGCGGAAGCAGAATATTGATTGAAGAAACGATCTACGATAAATTCAAATCGGAATTTGTTGAAAGGGTTAGAAAATTAAAAATCGGAGACCCGCTTATGGAGGATAGCCGCATGGGTGCTGTGGTGGGCGAAATGCATTTCAACAAAGTAATGGATTGTATAAAGCTGGCGAAAGAAGAAGGCGGAACAATACTAACGGGGGGAAAAGCTGTTAATCCCGGAGGCAGATGTACCAACGGATATTTTATTGAACCCACGGTGATTGAAGGCCTGGGACCTGCCTGCAAAACGAATATGGAAGAAATCTTCGGACCTGTTGTAACGCTGCAGAAGTTCAGTGGTATTGAAGAAGCGCTGCGCCTTGCAAACAGTTCTGATTACGGCCTTGCGTGTACGGTCTGGACAAATAACATCAATAAAGCAAATCAAATTGCCACGCGCATACAGGCCGGTATAGTTTGGGTGAACTGCTGGCTGCACCGCGATCTGCGGACGCCATTCGGCGGTGTGGCAAACAGTGGTGTGGGTCGCGAAGGCGGATGGGAAGCCATGCGCTTTTTTACCGAACCTAAAAACGTGTGTATCGTATTTAATCAATAAAATGGCAAAATCTGTAAAAACAGAATCGGTTTCAACTAAGAATAGATCAACTGCCGTTGTTCATACCAAAACCGCAGCAAAACCTCTGGGTGCCTATCCTCACGCAAGAAAAGTTGGCAACCTGCTTTTTCTTTCCGCCATCGGGCCCAGGAGTGCAAAAGACAACAGTATTCCCGGATTGGTATTGGATAAAAAAGGAAATATCAAATCTTATGATATCGAAGCGGAATGTCATTCAGTTTTCGCCAATGTGAAAGCTGTTTTGGAAGCCAGCGGTAGCTCATGGGAAAAAATCGTTGATGTAACAGTTTTCCTTACCCACATGAAAAAAGATTTTCCTGTTTATAACAAGATCTATGGTGAATATTTTAAAGACGTGGAAGCATGCAGAACGACTGTTGAGGTGTTGAGCCTGCCCACCCCCATTGCCATAGAATTAAAAGTGATCGCTACATTATAATAAACATGCAGTTCGAAAATACACTGGCCTTCGCCAAACAAATGGATGATGCAGATCCATTAAAATCGTTTCGTGACAAATTTTATATCCCGATAATCCATGGAAAAGACTCAATTTATTTTACCGGAAACTCTTTAGGTCTGCAACCCAGATCCACACAGGACCATGTTTTGAATGAGTTGGAAGATTGGGCGAATTATGGCGTAGAGGGACATTTTCATGCAAGAAACCCCTGGGTAAGTTACCATGAATTATTTCCTCCCCTGCTGGCACACATAACCGGCGCAAAAGAGGAAGAACTGGTGGTAATGAATCAGCTAACGGTCAACCTTCATTTGCTGATGGCCAGTTTCTACCGTCCAACCAAAGAACGGTTTAAGATCATCTGTGAAGCCAAGGCATTCCCCTCTGATCAATATGCATTTGATTCACAGGCACAACTTCATGGATTTGATCCTAAGGAAGCCATAATCGAGGTAACAGCAGCGGAAGGAGAATCAACCATTGGAACTGACCGGATCATTGAGGCGATAAAAAAACATGGTAGTGAAACCGCTTTGGTGCTGTTCAGCGGCGTAAACTATTATAGCGGCGAAGTTTTCGACATGGAAGCCATTACCAAAGCTGCGCATGAAGCAGGCGCGTATTGCGGTTTCGATCTCGCACATGCTACCGGGAATGTTCAGCTTGCACTTCATGACTGGAATGTAGATTTTGCGTGCTGGTGTTCTTATAAATATTTGAACAGCGGTCCGGGCGGTGTTTCAGGTGTGTTTATTCATGAAAAACATGCTTCAAATAAAAAATTTCCCAGACTGGCCGGATGGTGGGGACATGATAAAACCTCCCGGTTTCAGATGGAAAGGCATTTCGATCCCATAGCCACAGCCGAAGGCTGGCAACTCAGCAATGCACCTGTTCTTTCTATGTCGGCACACGTAGCTTCTCTGGAAATTTTTGAAGAAGCCGGATTTGAACACCTGCTTGAAAAATCGGCTATGCTTAGCAGTTA
>JAEWDG010000224.1 GCA_023390215.1 Bacteroidota bacterium
AGTTAAATCCGGAATTGATGTGGGGGATCTCAAAAAAATGGATGGTTCATGCTGAAGCATTAACGGGTGCAGATGATAGATCCTTCAAGGTTAGGGGAGTGTCAGTTTACAGTAAATACAGGTTTTACAGCAATGATGATGTTCATAAACATTTTAGGATGGCGTTGTATGGGCGTGGATCACTGAACACTACGAAAATAAACCAGGAAGCTATCGATTTGCAGATGTTCCATTCCGGTTATGAACTGGGCTGGGTAGGTACTGAACTCATTCAAAAATGGGCATTCTCTTTGGGATTTTCCGGGGTGAAAAATTTCAGCTTTCAGGAAAGCCAACGTTTGCCGGGGCGGGATTTCGGCTGGAATTATAATGTCTCTGTTGGTAAGTTGATCTTTCCTCGATCCTATGAAAATTATAATCAGACTAATCTTAATTTAATGGCAGAGTTTCCCGGACAATATTTGCCGGCTGCGGGCAGGGCTATTATAGATGCTGCACCATCATTACAACTGATATTCGCGAGCAGAGCACGGCTCGATTTTGGCTACCGTTTTCCTTTGGTAAATGATCTGTACCGGCCTATGGATCGGGGATTTCTATTGAGATTTGAGTATAATTTTTTTAACGCGATCAAATGAGCATAACAGGTACGATAGGAAAGATTTTAGTTCAGCTATGGAGATTTTTTTTTGGGAAGAAAAAATGTTGCGAGTAACACTTTTTCCTAACGTTATTCGGGACTTAATCCGGAATCTTTCGAAAAATATCGCTGCATTCAGTTAAACCCCATCAAAAAAACCTTCAAGTCAGACGGTTAAAAGAAAATTAGTGCGGTTGATATAAGATACTTTTTTGCGTTGAACACTGAACATTAAACTTTGAACATTGGACGTTAAATTTTGAACGATAAACGTTGAACCACTTTCATACCAGCGCATGAAGGCTTCGCGTTGCATGGTACGCTGAAATCTTTTTTGAAGCCTCATCCAGAATTTGCGGGATCGAAGGGTGATCTTTTGCCAGCATATTTTCGGCTTTGGCCAACGCTTGTTCTTTATCCAAATTATCGAGAGATTGTACAGCTTCTGCGAGGCCCAGGATCTCTAAACCTTTGTCTTTCCATTTTCCTGCTGCTGAAATCACCCAGCTTAATGCAAAGAAATCAGGTTTAGAAATATACATGATTACCCGCTGCCCTTCGGGAGATGGCATTTTATTAAATGGCGAGTTTATGGTCTCCGGCGTGAAGTATTCATTTAATTCTGGTTTATCTGCAAGTTCACCGCTGAACTGGATCGCTCCGTTCAACGACTTTGGGTAAATACTAAGCCAGCGTATTTTCCTGCGGTATTCATGAAGTTCGTCTTCCATTTTGGTGAAGACTCCGTTACGTTCTTCAACAAACTTATTTATCTCTTTTATCGATTGATGATAAAATTTTTGAACTCGCTCAAGTTCCTGTTCTTCTTCCAGCCAGTTTACATCAACGAGTTTCTCCCGCATCCTCAAAATCCGTGAACGTTTTTTACCTATCCATTTTCTTTCAGTCAATAACCGGTTTGCGACCGAAGTCTTCTCTATCGCTTTCTGTTTCAGGTAGCCAGAATACCGGGAATCAATACCATCAATTGACTGAATGCTTAATGCCAGTTGATCGTAATAGTCGATCGCGCCAAGGCTGTCTTCCAGTTTTTTGAAATCGTCACCGAGTTTGCTGAACTTCTTTTTGTTGTGCAGGGATTCATAAATACGGCTCAGGCCTTCCAATATAAATGCTGTGGTCCGTGCATCATTCTTATATAACCACCATGCAGGATCCGCCTGATTTACAGCTTCCCTTAACTGCATATCCAGTTTATCCAAAAAATAATTAAACCTTTCTACTCCATTCATTTTAATCTTTTTCAAAATAGGCAATAGATCCTCCAACCCAGGTTTTATCCTTGTTGTATCTGGTCCCGATCATCTTGCCTTTACTAAGCCTGGCGAGATTATGTACAGCCTTCGGCCTGTCCCAGCCCGGTTTCCAGAAATAAAATAACCTTATCTCCGCCTTTGCAGGCTCGTCAGGCGTTAGAATCACATCAGCGTATTCCACTTTTTTCTGAAGGATCCAATTCTCCGGGTCTTTCACATTTTCGATATCATCCTTGGTAACATCAATAACCACGCCCATCCCGGCAAACGAAAACAAAGGTTTCAGCACGTATTTACTCAGATCAACGGGTTGCTTGATTTCTGATAGAAAAAATGTATCCGGAACAAAGCGATGATGTATAAATGGAAGTGTGAATTTGCTGATGCGGTAAAACCAATTGGGGTGCGGGCACCATTCCACTTCATAATCTTTTCTCAGGTCTATAATGTCGCCAATCTCTCCCTGTTTTTCCAGGTCGTCGAATATTACGCGGTTGTATAATCGCTTTACATAATTTCTTTTCCCCTCTTCCTCATAAAATAACTTATTCCCATCGGCCTTAATTCGCGTAAGACATATAGGTTTTATACCGACCAATTGTTCAGTGCAATAGAAGTCAATCCGCGTTTTTTGCTGTTCGGGAAAGATCTCCAGTAAAATCACTTCTGACGGATCATGATTTCCGAGAATAATATCCTTCAGGTCCCGTACATAAGTTTCCCTGTCATATCCATTTAAATATGAGCTATAATTCGGGGGAACTTCCGCATATTTTGCCGTAAGATCTGCATGAAAGGCCTGGAATCCATACAGGGTTGGAAAGCCCTGCATTTCAATGAGCTGCGGTTCAAGTTCTCCTTTCGCATTTTTACAAATTCCATAATCAAAAACAATAAACTGCGGATGTTCATCTTCACCCGGTATTCGGAATTTTTCAGGGATACTGCGTTGTGTAAGGTTTTTGAAATTCGGTGATTTAATGACGTTGATAATTTCCTCCGTCGCGTCCAGCATTTTATGCTTAAATGCTTTATTAATAAACACGGGAGTTTCTGCATTTCTAAAATCCAATGCACCAGGATGCAGGTTTTCAATTTCCTGCAGGTATGCTTCGTATTTTTCCCCGCTAAAATTTCTATTAAATTTCTCCCTCAGCTGATTAACCATTCTGGGTTTTTTCTAAAAATAGGAAAAAACCCCGCATTGCTATACAGTTACAGCCACGGGTTCCATTTTGGAAACCGCAACATTGAGGAAATTGGGAAGTACATGTGCGTACGTGAACATGATCTTTTCCGGATCGTTAAGTTGTTCTATCATAGAACTCCATTTGGCCTCGCCATGGTTCTCAATCACCGTTGCTTTTTTCTCCGGCGTTTGCAGATACATGGCCATCCCGATCGCATCAGCCTCAGGATGAAACTGCGTGCCGATCATGTTTTCGTTAAACCTTATGGCCATAATAGCCCGTTCCAATGGAATGTGAGGTCTGGATTTTTCTATCGCTAAGATGCTGGCCGACATTTCCTCCAGCCGCCTATGGTCTGGCTGAATAACCTGAAAGTCCCGGCTGTCTACCACAAAAAATGGATTATTTAAGCCTTCAAACACCGGTTCATTTTCCGCATCCGCCATGCAATGAATCGGAAATACGCCGAAAGAAGTGCTTTTTCTTTTATTAACTACAGCTACACCATAATGGCGACATGCGAGTTGAAAAGAATGGCAGATAAAAAATACCTGTTTTTTAATGATGTGAGCAGGGTCGGCATTATACCGCTCAATTTTGTCCAGCCAGGAAAAATAGACGGCTTCCCATTCAGATCCGAGGGTTTCCAGGGGACTTCCAGGACCGCCGCTTGAAATATAGACATCGTATTCTAGTCCGGGAACTTCTTTTTTAAGTCGTACATCAAACTCATCTGTAATGACGTCAATGTGGTGGAGATCGCCAAATTGGTTTAAAATCTCCCGGATACACCGCATTCCCTGATTCGCAACTCCTTCGTAAAGATCCAGTACCGCTACGCGCAATTTCATAACCTAAAATTAATATTTTTCTATGCTTTTCAAAGGTTGAACACCGTTAAATACGGATCTCGTCGGTTTCAAATCCGGCCCAGAATGATAAAAATACCGTTCCAAACGAGCTTTTAATCGCTATTTTACCGGAACCTTAACCCTCTTCTCAGTACCTTCGCCGCTCGTTTATGAAAACCAAAGGGATAAAACGGGATAAGGTTAACATTATTACGCTGGGTTGCAGCAAGAATATGGTTGACAGTGAGGTGCTGAGCGGACAATTGCTGGCCAATGAGATCGATGCGGTTCATGAAAGTGCTAAGAAAGATCACAATATCGTTATTGTGAACACCTGCGGATTTATCGACAAAGCAAAAGAAGAAAGCATCAATACCATTCTTGAACAGGTGGACCTCAAGAAAAAGGGCAAGCTGGATAAGGTGTATGTAACGGGCTGTTTAAGTGAACGATACCGGCAAAATCTCGAAACTGAAATTCCCGAAGTGGATGCCTATTTCGGCACTATGGAATTGCCCCTGATTCTGAAAAAATTCGAGGCCGATTATAAAGGTGAACTTCTTGGCGAAAGACTGCTCGCCACGCCGCAGCATTATGCATATATTAAGATCAGTGAAGGCTGTAACCGTACCTGTTCATTTTGTGCTATTCCTTTAATGCGCGGACAGCATGTTAGCAGAAGTATCGGGTCGATCGTGAAAGAAGCAGAGACGCTTGTAAAGCGGGGGGTAAAAGAAATCATGTTGATCGCGCAGGAACTTACATATTATGGACTGGACATTTACAAAGAAAGAGCTCTTCCTAAATTGTTGAACGCGCTGGCAGACGTGGAAGGATTAGAATGGATCAGATTGCATTATGCGTATCCTACAAAGTTTCCGATGGAAATTATTGATACGATGAAAGATCGTACAACTATCTGCAATTATCTTGATATTCCGCTGCAGCATGCTTCTAATAATATGCTCAAAGCCATGCGCAGGCAGATTACAAGGGAGGAAATGGAAGAGCTGGTTAGTAAAATCAGATTGAAAATCCCTGGCATTTGTTTGCGTACGACCCTGATCGTTGGGTTCCCTGGAGAAACAAGGGAAGATATTGAGGAACTGAAAGATTTTCTTGGGCGTATGCGTTTCGACAGAGTAGGTGTGTTTACCTACAGTCACGAAGAGCAAACCAGTGCGTATGATCTGGTAGACGATATTTCCGCGGAAGAAAAAGAAGCGAGGGCACAGGAGATCATAGAGTTTCAGCAGGATATCAGTTTTGAAAAAAATCTCGAAAAAGTCGGACAGACATTAAAAGTGATCATCGATCGCAGGGAGGCCGGCAGATATATCGGTCGAACAGAATTTGACAGCGTTGAAGTGGATAATGAAGTAATTATTCATTCTGATAAAAAACTTTTTCCCGGTGAATTTGTTAGCGTGAAGATCACAAAAGCTTATGATTACGACCTCGAAGGCGAACTCGTCTGAATGGTTTGATTTACATATCTTCGAAACGATTAGCGATACATGAGTTTCAGAGCCCATCATCTCCCTTACCGGCATACAAAATCTTTCTCCAATATTGTTTATGATTATGTTGATGGTGCAGAAATCCTGAAACCTTTCTATGCTTTTAATGCAGACTTGCAGGGATTTGCCTCTGCAATTGAAAACCGGAAACAATTCCCTGTAGACAGGATGGCGTTAACGGAGGAATTGAAACGCAGATATAATGGTTTCCCTGTTGCTGAAAAATTAAGAGAGAATCTTCAGTTACTGGGATCTGCAAACTGTTTTACAGTTTGTACCGCGCATCAGCCCAACATTTTTACAGGTCATTTATACTTCGTATATAAAATTCTTCACGCAATTCGTTTAAGTGAAGAATTGAAAAGACAATTTCCAGAGAATGATTTCGTCCCCGTTTATTTTATGGGTTCTGAAGATGCGGACCTGGAAGAACTCGGTGAGGTGACGATCGCTGGAAAAAAAAGACAATGGAACACTGCTCAGTCAGGCGCGGTAGGCAGGATGAAAGTGGATAAAGCGCTTGTTTCTTTGATTGATGAAATTGGCGGCCAGCTTGGTGTGTTGCCTTTCGGTAATGAAGTGGTGGCTTTACTCCGGGAACATTATGTGATAGGCAGAACCATCGAAGAATCTACATTTGGCCTGGTGAATGCGATGTTCGGTTCCTATGGTTTGGTTGTTTTACTTCCGGATTCACCCGGATATAAAAAGTTATTCGTTCCCGTTATGCAGCAGGAGTTAGAAAAACAATTCTCCGCAATTGCAGTGGAAGAAACGCTGGATGTTTTTCCTGCCCGCTACAAAATACAGGCCTCAGGCAGAGAGATCAACCTGTTTTTTCTGGATGAGGACGGAAGAAACAGAATTGAAAAGGCAGGTGAATCTTACCAGGTAATCAATACGAAAAAGAAGTTTAGTAAAGAAGAACTTTTACACGAGCTTAATCATCATCCGGAAAAATTCAGTCCCAATGTGATCCTTCGCCCCCTGTTTCAGGAAACCATTTTACCGAATGTGGCATTTATCGGTGGAGGAGGAGAACTAGCCTATTGGCTGGAATTAAAAAAGGCTTTTGAAGCCGCGGATGTGGCGTATCCCGTCTTGATATTACGTAATTCTTTCCTGATGATTAATTGCAGTAATAGAGACTTGTATGGGAAACTCGGATTAAAAAAAGAAGATCTTTTCGAAAACAAGAATGATTTGGCAGCAGCCTGGGTTGCACGGAATGCGCATGTTCAGGTTTCATTGCAATATGAAATTGAAGAATTGAGGAGCTTCTATCATAAAATTCAAACGATTGCGTCGGAAGTTGACGTTACCTTAGCCCGCCATACAGAAGCACTGAGAACAAAGGCTGTGGAGAAGATCAGGGCACTGGAAAAAAAATTGCTGCGGGCGGAAAAAAGAAAGCATGACGCTTCAATCAGACAAATAGAAAAATTAAAGATGGAACTTTTTCCAAACGATGGTCTGCAGGAACGGGTTGAAAATATTTTGCCCTGGCTCGCTGAATTTGGATTTGGCTTGCTCGATAAAATTTATGTAGTCAGTCCCGCGTTTGAGCCGGCATTTACAATTCTGGAAGAATGTTGATCAGTCCTGAAGTTTGGTCACCATTTCTATGACCTGTTTTTCCAGGTCTTTTTTCAATTCAACCAGTTTATCCGCAACTGTAGCATCCGATCCGCCGATAATTTGTGCCGCAAGAATGCCCGCATTTTTTGCGCCATTCAAAGCAACGGTTGCCACAGGTACGCCGTTTGGCATTTGCAAAATGGATAAAACGGAATCCCATCCATCGATAGAGTTTGAAGATTTGATGGGTACGCCGATAACCGGCAGGGTTGTGTAAGAAGCCACCATGCCGGGAAGATGTGCCGCTCCACCAGCCCCGGCAATAATTACTTTTAATCCCCGTGCTTTGGCGCCCAAAGCATAGGTGCGCATACGATCAGGCGTGCGGTGTGCCGATACCACAGTCATTTCATATTTCACACCTAACTGGTCGAGCATCTCAGCAGCGCCCTTCATGATCTCCAGATCACTCCGGCTTCCCATGATAATTCCAACACTTACCTGCATGGTTTATATTTTCGAACACAAGTTAGGAAAAGTTCCAGAGGTTCAAGAGTTCAAGAGGTTCCAGAAGTTCAAGAGGTTCCAGAAGTTCACGAAGTTCAAAGCTCACCGTTCGACAGTGATCTTCACACACATAAATCATAATCTAAAATCACAGATCTTACATCACAGATCAGATTTCACCGACCAGATATTACAGATCATAATCTTATTGTACCAAATCACCTCTAAGCCTTAATAAATCTGTTTCTGCGACTTTAGTATTGTAGCGCGCGTTGATGAGTCGGGTATATGCGTCTGATAAGGTTTTTTGAGTTTCCCTTAATTCGAGTACGGTTGACAGACCAAGCCGGTTTCTTTCCAATGCGATATAGATATTCTCCCTTGCCAGTTTGATGTTTTCTTCTTCCAGTTCCAGAGTTCTCAACTGCATCTGGTAAGCTTTATAAGCGCTGCTTATCGAAGTATTGATCTGCGTTTGCTGATAATCGTATAATAATTTCTGATAGTTCACATCCAGTTCTGCGGAACGAATGCCCTTACGTACGTTCAAATAATTTAGAATCGGAATGTTTATGCTAATACCGTAATTAAAACCATAGCTCCTGTTGAAGAGCGGACTGAAATTATTGACCACCGTGTTATTATTCAGTTTGCTGAAGTTGTAAGCACTTTGTAAGGAAACTCTGGGGAACTGTTCGGCCTTTCTTTCCTTCAGCGAAAACTCCGCGATACGAATATTCTGTTTGGCAACTTTTAAAGCCGGATTGTTTTGTTCTGCGGCTGCGAAAACATCTGCTTCTGCAAGATCGGGTTTGTATATAATGGTATCCACCACATCATAATTACTGCCAGGTTTAAAACCTATTAACTGATTCAGCTGTTCTTTTAACTGTTCAATATTGTTGATTTGGGTGAATCTTGCCGCTCTCTGCGCGTTCAGGTCGAGCTTGGCCTGCAGCAATTCAGGTTTTGCGCCAAGGCCTACGGATAATTTTTTATCTGCCTGTTTTACTCTTTCTTCATTAATACCCATCTGCTCTTCGATCGCCTTTAGCTGTTGCTTCTGGCTAACAACATTATAATAGGTTTTCAATACATCTGACACAGAACTGATCACCTGGTTTTTGATGTTCAGTTCTCCGAGTTTTACATATTCTGCGTATTTGTTGCGTGTAATAAACATTTTTAAACCATCGAACACCACCCAGTTCAGATTGATCGAAGAAGAAATATTATCAGATTTAATTCCGGTGCCTTTGCGAATCGTTCCGTCGGCCAGCTTTTGTTTTGTGTTGTTATTATTCAACAGCAAACCGGTACTTGCATTGATCTGGGGATAAAATAAGGCATCCCTGTATTTGTAATCCAGCGCGTAATAGCTGGAGTCGGCTTTTTGGATAAGGATCTCGTAATTGTTTTTCAGGGCAAGTGCTACAGCTTCATCAGGCGTAAGAATCTCCTGCGCGCGTAGCGAAAAGCTTAATCCAATGAATATAATAATTACTATTAAACGAAACATGATTTTTAATGATTTTCCGTTGTTGTTTCCGTGGGTAATTCATCCAGCGCACTTTTATGTTTGCGGGTTGAGAGATAAGAATAAATAGCGGGTACAACGAACAACGTAAGTAACAAAGAAAACATCACACCACCGACAATAACGATACCCAGAGGCATGCGACTCGTGGACGCGTCGCCCAATGATAATGCAAGCGGGAGGGCACCCAAAGCCATGGCCAGGGAGGTCATGAGAATGGGGCGGAAACGCGCTACCGCGGCGTCCGTTACAGCTTCCAGTTTTTTCTCTCCCTGCAATTGTTTCTGGTTTGCAAACTCTACGATCAGGATCCCATTCTTTGTTACGAGACCAACCAACATGATCATCCCGATCTGGGAAAAGATATTAATTGTTTGACCAAACATCCACAAGGATATCACTGCTCCCGCAAGGGCCAGTGGTACGGTGATCATAATTGTAAATGGATCAATGAAACTTTCAAACTGAGCGGCCAATACAAGGAAGATTAAACCGATCGCAAGGAAAAACGCGAAATATGTATTTCCTGAACTTTCTGCATAATCCCTGGATGAACCTGTTAACGAAGTCTGGAAACTATCATCCAGCACACTGTCCGCTATCGCCTGTATTTCTTTGAGTCCATCACCGATTGTTTTACCTTCTGCGAGATTCGCGGAAATTGTTGCAGAGCGGTAACGGTTGAAATGGTAAAGGGTAGGAGGCGTAACATCTTCCTGGAAGTTCAGGAGGTTTACCAATGCGATTGATTCACCTTTATTATTGGTTACATAAATATCTTTCAGGTCATTGGGGTCATCACGATCAGACCTTTCCACCTGGCCAATTACCTGATATTGTTTTCCATTCCGGAAAAAATAGCTGAGCCGTTGATTGGCAAGTGCCAGTTGAAGTGTTTGAGAAACATCGGATACGCTTACACCAAGTTCACTCGCCTTCAACCGGTCGATGGTGATCCTCAGTTCAGGTTTATTGAATTTGAGATCCGCATCCACACCCTGCAGAATGCTGCTCTTATTCGCTGCATCCAGCATGCGCGGTAAGGCTTCCCTGAGTTTATCCGAATTTACATTCTGAATTACAAACTGTACAGGTTGGGAACTTCTTCGTGTAACCTGTATGGTTTGATCCTGTATGGCAAATGAACGACCATAGTTGAACCTCGGAAGTTTTTTATTAATCCAGTTTACAATTTCCTGCTGACTACGGGCGCGGTCCTTTGGCTCCACCAGGGCTATACGTATAAATCCGGAATTCGCAGAACCAGACTGGAAACCTGGAGCCGTCATGCTTACAAGGTATTTTTTCTCAGGAACGGAATCGATGAGAAACTGGGTAAGCTGGTCCATGTATTTATCCATAGCGTCGTAAGCAGTACCTTCCGGCGCTGTTACCTGTAAACGGAACTGGCTTTTGTCTTCCATCGGCGCAAGTTCAGATTGTAGGCTGCCGCCAATAAAATATATTAATACTCCGCAAACCGCGACCAATACCCAGGCCATCCAGCGGACCCGCATGAATCCACTGAGCAAACGCCGGTAGCCGTTTTCCATTCCACGGAAGAACGGTTCGGAGAAATTATAGAACCGGGAATGCCGGAATTTTTTTCCTGTGAGTTTTACGTTTAGTACAGGCGTTAACGTGAGGGATACAAATGCGGAGATCAACACTGCCCCGGCCACTACAATACCAAATTCCCGGAACAACCGGCCCACAAATCCCTGTAAGAAAATAATCGGGAGAAACACAACAGCGAGCGTGATCGAAGTGGAGATTACCGCAAAATAGATTTCTTTGGAACCTTCTTTTGCAGCCAGCCATTTCGGAACACCTTTTTCCATTTTCTTGTAGATGTTCTCCGTAACAACGATACCATCATCCACCACCAGGCCCGTGGCAAGTACAATTGCCAGCAGCGTGAGGATGTTCACGGTGAAACCAAACAGGTACATGATGAAGAAAGCGCCGATAAGCGATACGGGAATATCGATCAATGGCCGAAGGGCGATCAGCACATCTCGGAAAAACAAATAAACGATTAGTACTACAAGCGCAAATGATAAGATCAGTGTTTCTTTCACTTCACTGATACTTTTACGGATATTC
>JAEWDG010000043.1 GCA_023390215.1 Bacteroidota bacterium
GAATAACAGGTAACATCGTGTCTGCCTGCTGCCATTTTTTTACTTCGCTTTGTAGCTTCACGAGCATTTGTTCCGGCGGAATCTCCCCCAGTATGCCCATCCGATCCTTAAAGCAACAGGTTTTTCCGGAAAAGATGTAAAGCGGATCTTTCTGTTGGTGGCCTTAAGCATTGGCTTTTTTGGCGGAGCATTGGGGCTGCTGTTCGGCTTCATCGCCAGCCACCTGATAGATAACATTCCTTTTCATGTCAATTCATTACCTAACATCAAAGATTATCCTGTAAACTAGTTTTTTATGTAACGGGAATTATATTTTCCCTGCTCACCACATACCTGGCCGGTTTGTTCCCATCGGCGAAAGCGAGTAAAATGGATCCTGTAATAATCATAAGAGGCAAATGATGAATGAGTCTGTTCTTGAAGCGAGTCATATCAACAAAACTTTTCGTGGCAAACTGGATGTCCCGGTTTTGAAAGACATAAGTTTTGTGGTCGGAAAAGGAGAGTTTGTTTCTGTGGTTGGAAAATCCGGTTGCGGTAAATCGACTTTGCTGTATGTCCTTTCTACGATGGATACGAATTACGACGGAAGCCTGGTGATCGATCATGAACTGCTAACGGGAAAAAAGAGTCTGAGGCTTGCACAGGTAAGAAATGAAAAGATCGGATTCGTCTTTCAATTTCATTACCTCCTGAACGAATTTGATGTATTGAGAAATGTGATGTTGCCGGGATTGAAACTCAACCGGCGCTCACATAAAGAAGTTGAAATGCAGGCAATGAAATGGTTAACTGTATTAGGTATAGACAAACTGAGTAATAAGAAGCCGAATCTTTTATCGGGAGGAGAGAAACAGCGGGTTGCTATTGCAAGGGCACTTATCAACGATCCCCTGATCATCATGGGCGACGAGCCCACGGGTAATCTCGATAAGAAGAATAGCCAGATCGTATTCGATATTTTCAAAGATCTGTCAGATAATTTTCAACAGACTCTACTGATCGTTACACATGATCCGGACTTCGCCTCTCAAACAAACAGGATCATTGAGATGGAAGATGGAAAAATCATTCGTCAATAGCTACGTATAATAACACCGGGCAAGATCGGATTTTATGAGACGGCTTTCAATCCGATAATAGAGATGATGAGTGTGGAGATGAACAGGATCCGCAGAAAACTGGCGGGTTCTTTAAAAAATACAATACCTATCAGTACAGTTCCAACAGCGCCAATTCCCGTCCATACAGCATAAGCGGTGCCGATTGGAAGGGTTTGTGTTGCTTTGATAAGTAAAAGCATACTCAGTGTTAATGCTATGAGGAAACCAGCATACCAGGCATAGATTTCATTGCCAGTGGCAGACCTTGCCTTTCCGAGGCAGAACGCAAACGCAACTTCAAAACAACCAGCGATGATTAAGATGAACCAGTTCATGTGATAAAGGTAGGAAGAGAGAAATAAGTGGTTGCTGTTTACATATTCAGTTTGCTTTCTCCCTTCCAACCTAACATAAAAAATGAACTTTACGGATCCAGGGATCCTTGTGTCACTGATTTTTTACAATCCTTTGTGTCTCCCAATGTACATTCGCTGCAATAGAATTCGATCTGGTTATCTTTATCAATATATCTTTTAGGATCGCATCCTTTTCTACATCCCGAACAACTTACTGAGGTTCCTCCTTCTAAAGTACTTTGAAGAATAGCAAACCTTCCATTGGCAAAATTCAGCAATTGAATAAGTTTGATCGAATTGTCCTCATTTACAAATTTGATATAGTAATAGGTTTGTTTAGTCTTGTCAACAAGTCCTTCATTAATACTTACAGAAACCAGGCTGGGTGTCAAACCCTGCTTTTTCGCAATTTGATTCGCAGATTTTATCAGTGAATCAGCATTTACCGTAAGAATAAATGCTCCATTTTTAGATTCCCCGACGAACTTTCCCTGCGCTTTGCAATCAAATCCTATGACTGCCATGGAAATTAATAAAATAAAGACTGTTTTCATAACTCAGATTAAATAGTGATCCTACCTTCAGTTTTGGGCGCTGTGTCAGAAATTCCGCCTTAGCATTTTGGTTTTAGAAGCACGCATCCAGGTTAACGCGTTCGTAGTTTACCAAATTTGACCAATAATGCTTTTGCTAATTTAGAAAAAGCAACGATTCAGCGAATAGTGATTTCCTCATCTGAAACTGTTTTTTTACACTTCGTCGGCCTGGTTGAGGCATGGGCTTTTTGAACTACTGCCGCGAAGACCCGGGGTCACATCTTAAAACCACGAGACAAAAGTTACGATCTCATTTCCGGCACGTATTTAGTTTTGTAAGAAAACAATATGGCAACAGTTAAATTAACTACGCAGGATTTTAAGGATAAGATATTTAATTACGACAGCAGCCAGGATTGGAAGTACTCCGGTGAATTGCCTGCTGTCATTGATTTTTATGCAGACTGGTGCGGTCCATGTAAAATGATCGCTCCTGTTCTTGAAGAACTGTCGGAGGATTATGCAGATAAGCTGGTTATTTATAAAGTGGATACAGAGAAAGAACTCGAACTTTCGTCTGTATTCGGTATTCAAAGTATTCCCACTTTACTTTTTATTCCAATGGAAGGCAGCCCGATGATTCAACCCGGTGCGCTTCCAAAAAAAGTACTTAAAGAGATCATTGATTCAAAACTTATAAATACGTCTAACATTGATCAGTAAATTATAAGGTCCTGAATAAGCTGATCATTCTTCCGGTGATAATTATCACCAATAGATACCGTGCTTGGTTTTAGTTTGCGCCTCAGAAATAAAGACTGAACTTAGCGCATGGAAATTATTGGTTATTTCGCGGCATTGCTTATCGGCTTATCGCTGGGACTGATCGGTGGTGGTGGATCTATACTCACGGTTCCCGTATTGGTTTATCTTTTTTCAGTCAACCCCTTACTCGCCACTTCTTATTCACTATTTATTGTAGGATTGACCAGCCTGGTGGGTGCCTTCAACAATTACAGGAAAGGCTTTATAAATATTAAAGTGGCTTTATTATTTGGCATTACTTCCATTATTTCTGTTTCTCTTACAAGGCGATTGATCGTTCATAGACTTCCTGAAACCATAAGGCTATCGGGTAACCTCAGTATCCATTCGGCTACGATAACCATGGTGCTGTTTGCGGCGCTGATGGTCATTGCTGCCATATTCATGATCAGAAAGAAAAATCCAAATAACATAACCGGGGAACGACCAGGTAATCCAATAAAATTAATCCTTCTGGGCATATCGATAGGATTTGTAACGGGCTTCCTTGGCGCCGGGGGAGGATTTTTGCTCATACCTGCGCTGGTACTAATGCTTGGATTACCTATAAAAGAGGCGATTGGTACATCCTTGCTTATCATCGCTATGAATTCATTGACTGGTTTTATAATGGACCTGGGACATTTTCCTATCGACTGGAAATTTATGCTAACGGTATCCGCCATTGCGATCACAGGAATTCTTATCGGAGGAGTTTTAGCTAGAAGAATCGAGGGGGCGAAATTAAAAAAGGCATTTGGCTGGTTCGTTCTTGTTATGGGGATCTATGTTATTCTTAAAGAAATCTTATTTAAATGATTGCAGGCTAAAAGATTTTGGCTATGTGACTTATGTCGCGCTCCGACTTTTTTTATTAGAGCAAATTTGTCTTAATTAATAATTATAATGAAAATTGAGCAGATTTATACAGGTTGCCTTGCGCAGGGTGCATATTATATTGAAAATGATGGTGAAGCCCTTGTAATAGATCCGTTACGTGAGGTACAGCCATATATCGATAGAGCGGAAAACAACAACGCCCGGATCAAATACGTGTTGGAAACTCATTTTCATGCGGATTTCGTGAGCGGGCACCTTGATCTGGCGAATAAAACCGGAGCGAAGATCGTTTATGGCCCTAATGCCAACCCTGGTTTCGATTTTTATTCCGCAAAAGATGGGGAAGAATTGAAATTGGGTAGAGCAACGATAAAAGTATTACATACGCCCGGGCATACCATGGAAAGCACCTGTTACCTGCTAAAGGATGAAGACGGAAAAGATGTCGGATTGTTCAGCGGAGCCACCTTGTTTATCGGCGATGTGGGCCGACCGGACCTGGCGCAAAAATTAAAATCCGAACTCACCCGGGATATGCTCGCGGGATATCTTTATGATTCATTGCGAAATAAGATCATGCCCCTTTCCAATGATATCATCGTTTATCCTGCACATGGTGCAGGAAGTGCATGTGGTAAAAACATGAGTAAAGAAACTATGGATAGTCTGGGGCACCAGAAGCAGACAAATTATGCACTTCGTGCGGATATGACCAAAGATGAATTTATTAAGGAAGTAACCGCGGGATTGGTTGAGCCGCCGGCATATTTTCCCTTGAACGTAATGCTGAACATACAGGGTTACGAAAGTATCGATAAAGTGTTAGCGCGGGGCTTGAACGGCCTGTCACCTGATGCGTTTGAGACTGCGGCAAATGATACAGGTGCCCTGATGCTGGATGTGCGGCCGGCACAGGAATTTGCAAAGGCCTTTGTACCGAATTCGATCAATATCGGACTCGAAGGCTCATTTGCTCCCTGGGTTGGCGCGATGATACCCGACATAAAACAGGAACTGCTGCTGATTTGCGAACCAGGGAGCGAGGAAGAAGTGGTTACCCGCCTTAGCCGTGTCGGGTACGATCATGTTATCGGTTATCTCAGGGGTGGAGTAGAAGCATGGAAAAGCGCAGGTAAGGAATTAGATACCATCCAAAGCATCAGCGCGGATAACCTGGCAGATATCCTTAAAAAAGAACCGTCTTCAAGTATACTCGATGTGAGAAAAAAGAGTGAATATTTGAGCGAACATTTGCTCCAGGCCGAAAACACGCCGCTTGATTCCATCAACGAATCGATGGGAAAAATTGACAAAGAAAAAACCTATTATGTTCATTGCGCGGGGGGTTATCGCTCAATGATTTTTGTTTCCATACTTCGGGCAAGGGGATATGAAAAGCTCGTTGATGTTAAGGGTGGATTTAAGTCAATAAAAGAATCAAACAGGTTTCAGCTTACAGATTATGTTTGTCCTACTACGTTGCTCTAGTAAGGTAAAAGTCAAAAGTCAAAAGTCAAAAGTCAAAAATAAAAAGTCAAAAGTCAAAAGTAAAACGCCAAAAGTCAAAAGTCAAAAGCCAAAAATAAAAAGTCAAAAATAAAAAGTTTAAAAAATCATACATCATTATATCACACAACACACATCATACATCACAAATCGTACATCATACATCACAGATCATAAATAATACATCACATGTTCAGCATATTTAAAAAATTTTTCGGCGGCGGTTCTGCCGTTGATTTTAAAGAACTGGCGCTCCGCGGCGCGGTTATCGTCGACGTCCGCACAGCTGCAGAATTTAAAACAGGTCATATTCAGGGCGCCATAAATATTCCACTCGACCAGGTGAAATCAAAAATGGCAGAACTTAAGAAAGCGAATAAACCAATTATCACCTGCTGCCGGAGTGGCAGTAGAAGCGGAATGGCGAAATCGATGATCCACGCCGCGGGGATGGAATGCTATAATGGCGGCCCCTGGAACATACTGCAAACTAAAATACGCGAATAATATGTTGCAATCATTAAAAGCACCCTGGCACCTGATGCGTATCGTACGGTTGGTACTGGGAATAACAGCCATTGCCTCAGCATTTTTATATCACAACGGTTTTCTTGGCATCGCGGGCGGTTATCTTACACTCATTTCTGTATTGAATATAGGTTGCTGTGCCGGAGAGGGCTGCAATTTGCCAAAGACAGGTTCAACAACCCGTTTGGGAAAATCCAATGCAGAACCGGCTGAGTATAATGAGGTTTTATAGACTTCCATAAAAACAGTTTTACTTTTATTGTTTGTTGAAAATAAACGCCTGAATGCCTCCGGGAAGTTGAGTGCTCAGAGGCGATTCTTCGTTCTTGAAAAATTATTATTTATTCATGCTGGACATATTAAAACAACCATGGCCCTGGTACGCAGCCGGCGCAGTTATCGGACTGATCGTTCCTGCGCTTCTAATTTTGGGGAACAAGCATTTTGGTATATCTGCCAATTTGAGACATATATGCGCGGCCTGTTTCCCTGCAAACGTTAAATTCTTTAAATACGAATGGAAAAAAGAAATCTGGAATTTATTTTTTGCCGGCGGTATTCTCATCGGAGCGTTCATCGCGAGTAATTTTCTTACGAATCCCCAACCCGTTCAGG
>JAEWDG010000238.1 GCA_023390215.1 Bacteroidota bacterium
TCTTTTCTCACCGGATGTAAAAGGTTTTCTTCCCATCAATGAGTCTGAAGCCAATACGCCAATATCATGTCTCAGCTCAGACGCATTGAATGCCGACATCCCATCGTTGCTCTGCGCCGCCGCCAGCAACGGTAATACAATGAGCAAAAACAATGTGATTTTGTTCATAGTATATTATTTCACGATGATATACCCCGTAAAATCTGAACGGTCCCACACTCCAGGCGATGCATGACTTCCCATTTCAAAATTCAATTTTACATACTTCACCCCCGGCACAGAAGTAAGATTGATTATTGCCTGGGCAAGATATTGTGCTGCGCCGGAACTCCCGATCTGGTTTGTGAGATAATCACTGTTTGGTATTTTCATGATCAGTGTATCATGTCCCATTACCGGATTTACAAGTTGAATTTCAGGATACTGCGCGTTTAAACTGTTAATGACAGTTCCCAGGACCGGAGTCATTCTGGATGTAGGTTTCTTCAGGGTTTTATTGTTGATATCAACTGACCAGAGCAGATTACTGTCTACACCAAGCACTTCAAAATTACTGTCGGGACTTTCAAATAGTCTGACGGTGGTATCCTCATAACTGGAATCGATACTTTCCTCTTCCGGCTCATCGTTGGTATCATTTACGGTACAGGAAGGCATTGATATATATGTGAACAACACCAGTACGATTAAAAAATATTTTCCCTGTTTCATATGCATGGTTTAATTTTCGAATTTAGTCAGTTCCCCAGTATTTTCCTTTAAGCGTAGCCGGTAGTCCATTGATTATCCAGTCAGCAGGTTTCGCTCCTTTAAGATAATAATCGAAAAATTGGCCCAGGCGAACCGAAAGATCCTTTCTGTTCCTTCGTTCCATCAGGTTATGGTCTTCACCATTGTATTCAAGAAGCCATACCTTTTTATTTAATCTGCGCAACGCGGTGAACAATTCAATTCCCTGGTACCAGGGTACTGCACCATCGTTATCATTATGCATTATTAATAGTGGTGTCTGTATTTTATCTGCCTGGAAAAGCGGAGAATTCCTGATATATGCATCCCTGTTTTGCCATAAACTGGCACCAATACGGCTTTGTGTCTTTTCGTATTGAAATTGCCTGTTAACACCTGTCGACCAACGTATACCGCCATAAGCGCTCGTCATATTGCTCACAGGAGCGCCGGCACTTGCGGCTCTGAATATGTTTGTTCTTGTAACGAGGTACGCCACCTGATAGCCACCCCAACTTTGCCCCTGTATGCCCATTCGTGAAGCATCAACCCACGGCATTTTAGAAAAATGTTGCGCAGCGCTAACAACACTGTTATAAGCGCTTTCACCGGGCTCACCTGTTTTATAGTAAATGTTTGGATCAAACACGATATATCCATTGCTTACAAACCATGGAATATTTATAACCGAAGCACTTGGTGCAGGTGCCCGGTAATTATAAAGTCCATCAGCATTCTTTTCGTAAAAATAAAAAATGACCGGATACTTTTTTCGCGGATCGAAGTTCGCAGGTTTAAACAAAAGACCTTCCCCTACCTTTCCATCGAACATCTTCCATTTTTCAAGTGAAACAGTTAACCAGTTATATGGTTGTTGTTGGTCTGCTACCTGCGTGAGCTTGTACAATGTATCCAGTGACCCCGAAAGATATAATTCCGAAGAAGCGATGTCTGTTTTCTGAATAAGATAAATATTGCTGTTGCGCGATTTTTTCAGATCAGCAATCCCAAATGGCCCCATAATTTTCTGTTCAGGATCACCTGCATTGTCTGTTGATTTTAAAAATAGCCCGGCATATTTCGATTGCTTATCAAACCCTTCGAGGATCAGTATTTTGTTTTTTGAAAAAAATCTTTCTTCAGGATCCGTTTTGATATAGTCGAATCGAATATGGTTCTTCCTCCCGTACCCATTTGTGAGATTCACCGGCATTTCAAAACCCCTGGGATCCGTTTTCCAGATATCAAACATATCGCGGATATAGAAAAACGCATCGTCTTCCGACCAGCCAATAGTTCCCATGGGTGAAGGTAGATCCGGAACATCAATTTCCGTATTGTATAACGGATAATTGATGCGGGCAGTGGTATTCCTGACCTTGGCGGAAGCCAGTTCATATGTGTAATATTGCCTTTGTTCATGATCATACCAATAAACAAATTTGCCATTTGGTGAGGGATAATAATTTGCGGCAGCATTCTGTTTTATGAGATCCGCACGTCCGTCTATACAACTGATCGCATAAGCCGTTTGCTTTGTTCGTCCTTCCCATTGCGCATTTATCCTGTTATGGCGGGTTGTTGTTCCCAGAACCCAGTCGGCATTGCCTTCGTTTACCAAACTAATATTATCCACCTCAGGACTACCTAACTGTACCATCCATGGTTGACCAGGCTTAATAACGGCAAGGTATGAACGCTTTTCCTCGCGGGAAAGATTTTTAAGTTGTTGTGGCTGGAGGTAATCATCATTATAATGCCACAGGTCCAAACCCGCCTGTTCAAAATCAATTATTGTCGTATCATCGGCAGGCCTTACGGGCGCAGAACCAAAAAACAAAAACTGACCATTCCTGCTGAAGCTTATGTTTGCAAACTCACTTACGGAATAACCGAGGGGCATGCCGGTGGTATTTCGATCCGCAAAAAGCCTCGCAGTGTCATCCCCCAGCTTAAAATACCAGAGTTTATAAAACTTCTGCAACGCCTTTGAACCGCTGTCCCTTTCTGCAACAAAGGCAAGCTGTTCTCCGTTGTCGTCAAAGGCAAAGTTCGAAGCTGCGTTGAACTGGTGCATGATGGTATCGGGCTTAGGCGTAGTAAGATCAAGCAGCACGATTTGAGATATCGACAGTGAATCTTTTTTTATTCCGGATTGTTTTACCAGAAATCTTTTTCCGTACTTATCGAAAAGATATTCGTCAGCGTGTTCAAAGCTCCATTCCTTTCCATCGCCCAGCCTTCTTAATACAAGGGTACTGACAGCTTTTTTTGTATCCTTGTCGGAAGCACCAGGAGGACCATCAACAATGTCATCAACATCTTTTGCCTGTTTACGGATCTCCTTTGCAGCTTTCAGCGCTGCCTTTCTGATTTCTTTTTCTGACAATTTTCCTTTCGCCGAATCCAGTATCGGTTTTAAAATGGAGTCAGCGATCGCGAGCAGTCTTTGTGATTGTTTCCTGAGTGAATCAGCAATCTTGTCTGTTGTATCGGTTTGCGGTACCTCAGCGGAATATGCCAACCAACCTTCTCCTTTATCAGGTAACTTAAAAGATTGCAAACGGGGGATTATAAAAGAGCTGTCAAGTAAGAGGTCCAGCACATACAGCGAATCTTTAGGCATGTCGTTGCCGGACTTTTTTTTGATTTTCGCATCACGGGTTTGTGCGTACAAGGGTTTAATTCTGCAGACCAGATACCTGCTGTCTTCTGAAAACTCAGCGCTGAATCCTCTCTGTATAACCTTACGAGTGTTGGAAGAAAGATATTGAACAGTCAACGCTCCGTCACCTTCCTGCGGGTTAACCGCATAGGCAATATATTCTCCATTATTGGAAATTATCCGTTCGCCAACTGATTTCCAGCCATCGTAAACTTCATGGGTGAGTGGCTTTTTGTTTTTCTGAGCTGAAACAGAGAATGCAAAGAAAATCATCAATATGATCAGTGTAAAACACAGCCTGATGTTCATGGCTTAAAGATACTTAATAAGGAGCAGCTATTCGAGTTCGGGCAGTTTGTTCTGGTTCGTTTCAAGCCTGTGAATGATTCGTAATGCGATCACCAGCCAGAGCAAACTAAGGCAGATTCCCGCTATCACATCACTTGCAAAATGTACACGTAAATAGATGCGGCTGAACCCTATCAAAAATGTAAAAAGCAAACATAAGAGCATAAGGAAAATACGCAACCGCTTATTTCTGTAATGGTGGTGAATAAAATAAATCAATAACCCAAAAAATGCAAAGCTCATGAAAGCATGACCGCTGGGAAAGCTTAATCCTGCAGCTTTATCCAGCAAAGGGATCAGCGGCCTAGCACGTTGAAAAATATGTTTAAGGGAAACCATTAAGATCAGGCTGCCGAGTGCCACAGAGGCGATCTTTACTGCAAACCATTTGTCTTTTTTTACAAAAAAACCGTAACCTATGAGCAGTAAATTAGCAGGAATCAGAAAATAATGACTTCCAAAAAATGTGATGACCTCCATGATCTGCGTCAGCGTAGGATTCACTATTTTTTTCAGGGCGGCAAAAACCCGCATATCAAAATCAAGTTTCTGTTGCCAGAAAATCAGCCGGATCAAAAATAATACACTGAATAATGCGGCGAAGAATGCAATGAGTACGACAAGCAATTCAATAGACAGCAACCGCAGCCGGGACCAGGTGCGATGTAAAATATTTCGCCTGATTTCATCCGTCATATCTGTAAAGCATACAGTTCAACTTCATCCTTTTTACCCTTAAGATCGATCATTCCCAATTTCTTGACCTGAAATTCTTCGAGCTGACTATGTTCCAGAAAATCCCCTGAAATGATGAACCGTTCGCCCAACTCATTACACGCGCTCCTGATTCTTGCCGTTGTGTTCATGGTATCACCACTCATGGCAAGGTCCTTTTTAATCACACCAATTTCACCAACGGTAACATCACCTACGTGAAGGCCTACCCGAAATTCAGGGATAAACCCGAAGTTTCTCCTGTAAAATTCTGTTTTCTTCTGAATATTTTTTCTCGCCTTAATGATTGACTTCAGGGCGTGCCGGATATTTCGCTTTTTCAAAAGCCAGGAAACCACGATCTCGTCACCCACATATTGATAAATTCTTCCATTGTATTCGATCAGGGCCAGGGATACGT
>JAEWDG010000137.1 GCA_023390215.1 Bacteroidota bacterium
ATTTCAAACACCGCACTTTCAACAGCACCGACCTGTTTTATTTCCTCGATTTTTTACAGCATCATTATACTCATCATCAGAGCCTCGAATCCGCCTTCGTGTCGGGCATAACAAAAAATGATAACAATATTGAAAATGGGTTGAAGGCTTTTTACAATTATTTTTTTTCGCTCGAACATGTGCCGGCGAGAACATTCAAACATATTTCCACCCCGGCCCGCAAATCCACCTGCAAACGATTAAACATGTACCTGCGCTGGATGGTAAGAAAGGATAAACACGGTGTGGATTTCGGGATCTGGAAAAAGATCCTGCCCGCTCAACTCATCATTCCCGTGGATGTACATGTGGCCAGGGTTTCCCGTTCCCTGGGATTAATCTCACGTAAACAAACCGACTGGTTAACTGCTATAGCATTAACGGAAACTTTGAAACAGCTTGATCCTGAAGATCCGGTGAAATATGATTTTGCGCTTTTTGCCCTGGGTGCCCATGAAAGATTTTGAAGCGTTCTGCAGCTAAAATTTTCTTACATTCATAAACAATATTCCCTGGGCGATAATCAGTTAAAATGATGCATTCGGAAAAGATCAATATTCATAAAAAATGGCAGCAGAATTTCCCCTTCACTTATTGTCGGTATTCGATCTGATGCATAATGATCCAGCGCAGGAAGGAAGAAAATTACTTTCGGAAAAAATCAATCAGCTTATTCTCTCAGATTTTGAATCTTTGATCAGAATACTTTACCGCCTTGACATAGATGAGAGAAAGCTAAGGTCTGTCTTGCAACAGAATCCTGACAGCGATGCGGGCCTATTAATCGCAGACATGATCATTGAAAGAGAGCAAAAGAAAGCCGAAACAAGAAAAATGTTCCGGCAGGAAAATGATATCAGTGAAGAAGATCGCTGGTAGTTTTCTTTTTTTCGAACATCAGCGATTGTACTTTTTCTTTGTCTTCTTTTTCTTTTTTAAGATCGAAACAGGTTCCAAATACATGATCCCATAAGGTACTGCTAACCCCAAAACCCTTGTGTTCGTCTTTATAATGATGCAGGTGATGGTTCCGCCAAAGCCCTTTCATCCATTTAAATGGTGGATTCCAGGCATGAATAGCATAATGCATGGTACCATAAAGAAGATAACCCAACATGAAACCCGGAAAGAACGGAAATGCGGTTTCTCCCATGATGAGGTACATGATCAAAAAGATCGAAGAGGATAGTATGATGCTGGGAACCGGAGGCATAAAAAGCCGCTGTTTGTCCCTTGGAAATTCGTGATGATTTCCATGCATGATATAACTGATCCTTTTACCTGATGGAGAATCTGCTTCATAATGAAACGCGAACCTGTGAAGCACATATTCAAAAAGGCTCCAAAAAAATATACCCGCCATAAAAAGCAGAAAAACATTCATCCCCTTCATATTCAGGTTGTACACTGAATAATAAGGCATCAAAACAAAAACAGGCGTATAGATACCCCAGATCACAAGCGGATGCGTCTTGGTGAGATATTCAAGATAGCTATTTTTAAAAAGCTGAGCCTGACCCTTATTATGAATTTTAGCGAATTCCATATTCAATATGTAATGCAAATATACAAATCAGAATTTTTCTTGTTCACCCCTCATAAATTTGCTTCTTAAACTTAAGCCAAATATGAAACTGGTCACCTATCTTAAAAATAATGAAGAACAACTTGCCTTATACATAAATGATATGTTATATGATATGGATCATCTTCATCCCGATCTTCCGATCAGCATGGGGATGTTCCTTAATTATTGGGATGATGTATATCCCCTCGCAAAAGCTGCAGAAAAAAGAATTCTCGACGGATCATCCAGGGCGCTTCCTTCCATAAAATTTAATGAGGCCGATATTTTAGCGCCTGTGCCGCACCCCGGCAGTTGCAGGGATGGATATGCATTTCGCCAGCATGTCGCGGCAGCAAGAAGAAACCGGAAAGTGGAGATGATTCCTGAATTCGATGAATATCCTATTTTCTATTTCACCAATCATCACAGCATCCAGGGTCCCGGCGATATATATTGTATGCCCGATCATTTTCAAAAACTTGATTTCGAACTGGAAGCCGCAATCGTGATCAACCGTGCAGGCAGAAATATTAAGGCAGAAGATGCCGACCAATACATTGCAGGTCTCATGATCATGAATGACATGAGCGCCAGAGCGCTGCAGATGGAAGAGATGAAATTGAATTTAGGACCCGCCAAAGGGAAAGATTTTTCAACCGTTATTGGTCCGATGCTGGTAACCTTGGATGAACTCGAAAATTACGAGGTTCCCTGCAAACCGGGTCATGTGGGCAAGGCCTGGAATCTTTCGATGACCTGTAAAGTAAATGACGTGCAGGTGAGCAGTGGTAACCTGTCTGATATGGACTGGACCTTCGCAGAGATCATTGAGCGTTGCAGTTATGGTGCAAATGTTTTCGCGGGCGATGTGATCGGAAGCGGAACCGTGGGTACAGGTTGTTTTCTGGAATTAAATGGAACGGGAAAACTGAATGACCCGGGTTACAAGGAACAATGGCTCCAGGAGAACGATAAGATCGTGATGGAAATAACCGGTCTCGGTGTACTAGAAAATACCATTGTAAAAGAGGATTCAGATTTCTCCATCCTGGAAAGAAAAAAAACATCTGTACATGAAAATTGATCTGCGAACCCTTAGCACCCCGGTAATTCAGAATTATCTTCAGCATGCCATCGCACCCCGGCCAATTTGCTTTGCATCAACGGTTAATAAAAAAGGTGAGGTTAACCTCAGCCCTTTTAGTTTTTTCAATTTGTTTTCCTCCAACCCGCCGACGGTTATTTTTTCTCCCTCCCGCAGGGTGCGTGATAACACGACAAAACACAGTTTGGAGAATGTGCTGGAAGTTCCTGAAGTAGCGATCAATATTGTAGATTTTGAAATGGTGCAGCAGGTATCCTTATCAAGCTGTGAATACCCCAAAGGAGTCAATGAGTTCCTGAAAGCAGGATTCACCGAGGAGGCTTCGAGCCTGATCAAACCGCCCATGGTAAAAGAAAGTAAGATCCGGATGGAATGTTCTGTTAAAGAAGTGAAGGCGCTTGGGGATCAGGGTGGCGCGGGTAACCTGGTCATCTGCGAGGTGCTTATCATGCACATAGACGACAGCATTCTGGACGCAAAAGGAATGATAGATCAAACCATGATACAACATGTAGCGCGGTTGGGAGGTGACTGGTATTGCCGTGTTGATAAAACAAATCTTTTCAGGGTAGAGAAGCCCAATACGAAACTGGGTATTGGCATTGATGCATTACCGGAGTCGGTAAAACACAGTAAGATCCTGACCGGTAACCACCTGGGCATGTTGGGAAACAGCCATGAAATCCCTCTTGTTGATCCCGCCTTTGAGGATGACCGGCTGAAACAGATCTTTCAATATTATTCGGTAAACCCCGAAGAGATGGACAGGGAATTACATCAATACGCGGCTACCTTACTGGATGCAGGAAATCCCGCTGCCGCGTGGCAGGTTTTGCTTGCAGACAATCAGGATTAGAATTTCGTTCCAAATACTTTTTTTAGCAGCTCTGTTGTTCTTGCCGCAAAATTATTACGGATATTTCTTTCCTCCTGCGAAACCAGGTCAAACAATGCATCCGTAGCTTTCAATGTAACAAATGAAGTCAGATCAGGATTGATCTTGTTGAAGGTTGTGGGAAGGCTGTTATACTTGTTTACAATATCTCCGTAATAACGGGTTGCGCTTACCTTATCCAGGGAAGATCTTATCACCGGTGTAAAGGCGGCAATTAGTTTATCGGTGGTTTTTTCTCTGAAGAAATGTGTAGCGCTTGTATCTCCGTTTCGTACAAGTCCGATGGCATCACTCAGGGTCATGGATCTGATCGCATCTGCAAAGATCGGTTTCGCATAACCGGCTGCATCTTCCGCTCCACGGTTGATTTGAAGGATGGCCCTGTCGACCATACTTCCCAGACCAATTGTTCTAAGCGTATTTTCAATTTTCTGCGCTTCCGGTGGAAGCAGTATCTTATAAAATTGGCTTTTAAAAAATCCATCTTCCGTATTGAGCTGTAATACGGCTTTGGCCAGACCCTGGGCCAGCGCTTCTTTAATACCTGATGCGGCCTCGGCTTCGGTCACAGAAGATCCGGATGAAGTTCCGGGTACCTGGTTGATCACTTCGCAAGCGCTCAGCATTGCAAGGGAGAGCAATAAAAACAAGGTTAATTTTTTCATGTTTCGAATATAATTGATCAAAGAATAGCGGTTTGTTCGCCTTATCTCTAAGATTTACCTTTGCCGCCTATTATTTATAATTATGAATACTTCCCATTTATCGGAACAGGAAATTATTCGGCGTGAGAAACTACAGGAACTGCAAAAACTGGGGATCGATCCATACCCCGCCGCTTTGTTTCCGGTAAATACTACCG
>JAEWDG010000163.1 GCA_023390215.1 Bacteroidota bacterium
GTGAAGCGTCACAGATCATCAACATTTCCGGAAACCTCCTGCGCATTTCAATAGGAAGATGCCACATCGGAGCATTTCGGTACTGAGAATTTCCATAGGATGAGAATCCGCGGTGGATCATGCCAAGGTCTTCAACACCTGCTTTCTTCATTCTTTCAATAGCGCCGATCCAAAGATCAAGATCCGGATTGATGGGATTTTTAATCAGCACCGGAACCTGTATCCCCTTTAATGCATCAGCGATTTCCTGTACACTGAATGGATTTACCGTTGTTCTTGCACCGATCCACAACACATCAATACCGTTATCGAGCGCTTCTTCCACATGCTTTGCTGTAGCTACTTCAACCGTAGTGAGAATATTGAATTCTTTTTTAGCCCTGGCCATCCATTTGAGGCCCACTGATCCGATTCCTTCAAACATGCCGGGTTTGGTACGCGGTTTCCAGACACCGGCCCGGAATATATCCAACTTTCCAGTGGCTGCCAGCCTGCGGGCGGTTTCCATAACCTGGTCTTCTGTTTCAGCACTGCATGGACCGCTGATCAATAGAGGCCTTTTATTCCAAATCTCTTTCAATTTCTTTTCCATCTCTGCTGTAAAATTAAGGTTTGGATCCCAAGGCTATTTATTCACTCTTTTGCAGGTAGCACATTATGCTCACATCTACTTACATATATAATATATTATATGGAATTAAAAAAACAGGAATCGTAGTGAATTCCTGAGTCGAATTCATAAAAAATCCGGTGGGGCCGGAACAGGTTGTTGAATCCTTATCTGGAATTTCGTTAATGTCCGTAGGTTACATCAAAACCGGGACTGCGCCTGAGGTGGGAAGTCTCAAGACTAACAGCAGCCTGGGTAAAAAGGAAAAGCCACCCTTGCGGATGGCTTCCCGATTGCTTGTCTAGTAAAGATTTATTCCCTTGCTTTCCGACAGCCAGAAAAGCTGGGCCTAAACGTTCTTAGTGTTTAGTAGTATCAACCGGAGTTGAGGTAGTTGTTGTTTTTACAGTAGTATCAGTTACGATAGTCTTAGCTGTATCTGGAGCTGAAGGAGTTTCTGCAGGAGCTACAGTATGAGTTGTATCAGAACCTGTAGTGGTTGTTTCTTCAGTTTTTTTCTCGTCGTTACAAGCTACGAAGGACGCAGCGATAAGTGCAATTGCAAAGAACTTTTTCATTTGGTTTTGTTGTTTAATTAAAATTATAATTTGAGCATTAATACAGGGATTAAAAAAAGGTAACCCGGTTTTCTTAAAAAAACTTTTATTTTCTTTGGACTGGGTTACCAAATATGAAAAAACGTATTAAATCAACGAATCAGTGAGTAGTTCGCAGGAAGAAAGGCATTTACTGGAAGGGCTGGCAAGGGAAGATCACGCGGTTGTTGAACAGATATACCGGCAAAATTATCCCATCATCCAAAGCCTGGTTATTAATAACAATGGTACAATAGACGATGCTGCGGATGTGTTTCAGGAATCGATGATCGTGTTGTTTGAAAAAGCGAAGCAGCCAGATTTTGAACTTAACTGCCTGATTAAGACGTATTTATATTCTGTGGCCCGTCGCCTTTGGTTAAAAAGGTTACAACAGATGCAAAGGTTTGGGAGGGCATCAGATCTTGCTTTAGAAACGGTTTCGGTAGATGAGGACCTGGAAGCACACGAAAAGAAACAGAAAGATTTTAGCCTGATGGATGCCGCTATGGCAAAAATCGGCGAACCCTGTAAAACGATACTTGAGGCCTATTATATTCATAAAAAGCCAATGCTTCAAATAGCAGAGGAGTTTGGATATACGAACGCCGACAATGCCAAAACCCAGAAATACAAATGCCTGGTGAGGTTAAAAAAACTATTTTTTGCTCAGTATAAAAACGCTGATTAGATGGAAGACACTTTATTAATGGACGCTGCGGAGAGATTTGCAAAGGGTGAAATGTCATCAGAGGAGAGGATCTATTTTGAGGAACTCCGGAAAAATAATCCTGAACTGGACCAGGCTGTTGTTGAACACCTGTTTTTCCTGAATGAACTGGACAACTTTGGAAAATCCCGCCATTTCCGTCATCTGCTGCATGAAACGGAAACCAAACTGGTTGACGAAGGCATAATAAAAAAATCTCCGCTTCAGGGAAAATCGAAACTTGTTTATTTCTGGCAGCGTTCGAAACGCACTATTGCCGTTGCCGCTTCTATCGCCGGCATCATCTCTGTTTTTAGTATCGCACTTATCGCTTCGCTCAATACGCATAAAGATCAAAAACTAAGCTTGCTTGTAAGCCGGGTTTCCGAACAGGATAATACTTTAAAACAACAAAGGGAAGAAATAAAAGACATTAAAGAGAAAACTGATAAAATCGAAGCCCTGCAACATGATGAAAAAGTTCCGGCTCCGAGGATAGAAGCGCGTTTCCGTGCAACCGGGTTTATGATCGATGCTTCAAATAACTATATCGTTACCAATGCACATGTGGTAAAAGAAGCGTTGCATAAGCTCATTATTGAAAATAATAAAGGCGAACAATATGTTGCCGAAGCGATTTACACAGATTTCGCCACCGACATTGCTATACTGAAAGTAAAAGATCAAACCTTTAAAAAACTTCCTCCCCTGCCTTACAGTATTCGTAAATCGAATGCGGATTTGGGGGAACAGGTATTTATGCTGGGTTTCCCGAAACAGGAAATCGTGTATGGCGAAGGTTATATCTCAGCAAAGAACGGTTTCCGTATGGATACGATCTATTGCCAGCTCGCTACCTCCGCTAATGAGGGCAATTCGGGATCTCCGGTGATAAATAAGAATGGAGAGTTGCTGGGTATCGTTACAAGTATGGAAAATAATGCGGCAGGCGTTGTATTCGCGATCAAATCTGCCAATATATACCGCGCCATTGAAAACGTGAAAAAGATGAAAGATCATGATGACATTAAGATCAATGCCCAACCTTCATTGAAAGGTATGGACCGGGTAAGCCAGATCAAAAAAGTTGAAGATTATGTTTTCCAGGTTAAAGGAAACTAAGCTAGTCAACCATTGAGCAAAAAGAAAAGGGATTTCAATGAAATCCCTTTTTATTTAAATACATTTTACATCCATAATGAGGGTGGATAAGTACCGTTTCGAACAAGTGTATCAATATTTGATTTTACCGTGGGCGCGTCTTCTTTATACGTAACGCCAAACCATTGTGCCAGTGTGGGTATCACTTTAATCGTATCACCTTCTTTTTTGATAAACTCATCTGCGATCAGTGGAATGAAAAACTCAGCTTTTATATTTCCCATATTTGCTGTAACAAACGCTTCGAACTGTGGTTTTGCTTTTGTAAACACCGAAGGATGAAAACACCAGAAATTCATCGACACACTTGAGTTCGCCGGCACCTCGTGCTTTTCACCATGCTCTTCGTATACTACCCGACCATTATCGTTGTAAATGGACGTGCGCTCATTAATGGCAACAAGGTTGTAGTTTTCATCTACCTGGCACACGCCACGACTAACTGTACCGAAAGTACTCAGTGTTTTATCCAGCTGGTATCCGATTATGGCATAGGTGTGTTCGTTACATTCGTTCCTCAAAAAATCGGCGGCTTTTTTAAATGCATCAGGACCGTAGTAATCATCCGCATTGATCACAGCAAATGGTTCATTGATCTGTTCTGCGGCACAAAGAACCGCATGACCTGTACCCCAGGGCTTTGTTCTGTCCTCAGGTATCCTGCCACCAGGAACATAACTATCCATTTCCTGGTACACATAACCGGTTTCTATTTTTCCTTTAAGTTTGTTTTCAAAGTTTGCTTTAAAATTTTCCGCAAAATCTTTTCTGATAATAAAAACAACTTTACCAAAACCTGCGCGGATCGCATCAAAAATGGAATAGTCCATGATCGTTTCTCCCGAAGGTCCAAATCCTTCAGTTTGTTTCATGCTGCCATAACGACTTGCCATACCTGCGGCCAGTATCAAAAGGGTTGGTTTCATTTAATTACTTTTAATGTTTGTTCCATTTCAGCTTGGCAAAAATAATGCAACGATATTGAAAAACCGATTGAACATCCAACAGCCAGGGATAACTGAATTAAACGATCCGTTATTTTCAAAAAAAAGAATATCTGTATCAGTTGCCAGGCTTGACGAAATACATCCACAGATTTCCGGTAATAAATATTATAAGTTGCGCTGCTACCTCGATCAGTTCAGTGCATCAGGATGCAGTGAACTGTTTACGTTTGGCGGGCCGTATTCTAATCACCTGCATGCGTTTGCATTCGCTTCAAACCTGTTAGGAATAAAAGCAGGGGCTTATGTTCGCGGAGAAAAGCCCGCTATGTTATCTTCTACCCTTCAGGATTGTTTATCCAATGGCCTTAAACTAATATTTCTTTCGCGATCAACTTATAATGAGAAAAAAGAAGCAGCCATATCTAGCCACGTGATGAGCGACCAGTTTTTGATACCCGAGGGTGGATTCGGTAAGAAAGGCGTAGAAGGCGCCCGCCAGATCTATAAGGATATACAGGGAGAAAATTATACGCATATTCTTGCAGCATGTGGAACAGGAACCATGATCGCCGGTTTGCTGGAAGAAGCGAAATCCGCACAACAAATTATAGGTATTCCCGTGCTTAAAGGTTTTTTTCGCTTATCTGCAGATATATTCTCACTTCTCGGGATAGAAAACGATGTAAGGCTAAGGATTTTTCACGATTACAGCTTTGGGGGATATGCCAGGTATGATAAAGATCTGTTGGCATTCATGAATACATGGTATAATCGGTTTGAACTCCCTTCTGATTTTATTTATACCGGTAAATTATTTTTTGCGGTAAATGATATGATAGAAAATAACTACTTCCCCAGCGGATCCAGGATCATGATCATTCACAGCGGAGGCTTACAGGGAAACCGGTCACTACCTGAAGGATCACTTCTTTTTTAAAGATGTTAACAGGAAATCTTTCTGTATAGCAGGAATTTGAAAAGACAGAGGCTATTTTTGTCGCCGAAACCATGACCAATCACAGGGCTTTATTTTTTTTCGCATTTCTTACGGTAGTTTGTACGCAAAAGATTCGCGCACAGGCAAGTTTGCCTGATATCACTGTAAAATCTTATGGAGAAAGAATTGTGGTTAGCTGGAAAAATGATTATGCGAAACCAATAAGTAATATCAGCATTCAACGATCTTTCGACAGTCTCAGAAATTTCTCTACTATAGGTACAGTTTTAAATCCGCAGAATCTTGAAAACGGATATGCAGATGACAAAGCGCCCTATGAAAAAATGTATTACCGGGTGTTTATCAGTTTTGAAGGCGGCAATTATGCATTCAGTAAGATTCATCGCCCCGAAAAAATTCTTGCTGCTCATGACAGTCTCACAGAAAACAATTATGGTATTCGCTATTTCTGGCAACTGGATCCTGATACCGGTGAGTTCGGAAACAATTCGATCCGGACAGTCACAGCAACTAACCCTTCAGATACACTGGCGATACCTGTTAAACCTGCGCCTGAAGTTATTTCTTATCCCAGCAAAAGGATCTACAGTGTTCGCGAGTCGAGTGTCGTGCTGTATCTTCCGGAAGCTCCGGAGCACAAATATCATGTGAAATTTTTTGATGAGAACAACAGAATGGTATTTGAACTTACAAAGTTGAAGGAAGAGTATTTAATTCTCGAAAAGTTCAATTTTATGCACTCAGGCTGGTTTCATTTCGAATTATTTGACGATGGAAAACTGATCGAAGAAAACCGCTTTTTCCTTGGTAAGGATCCTAAAACCAATATCTCGTTCCCACGTTCAGGAAGCCGTTGATGCTATTAGTTTTACGGGGAATACTTTTTCAAAATTGTTGCAGATCTTCAGTTTCACTTCTTCGTAATCAACTTTTCTTCCCAATTCTTTTTCTATTGAAGTAACCTGTTTGTTCCTGATGCCACAGGGAATGATATGCTCGAAGTAAGTCAGATCGGTATTTACATTCAAGGCGAAACCATGCATGGTAATCCAGCGGCTGCAGCGAACACCAATAGCGGCAATTTTTCTTTCCATACCAGGAACGGAAGGATCTATCCAGACGCCGG
>JAEWDG010000180.1 GCA_023390215.1 Bacteroidota bacterium
CCTATGTCTCCTGTTAAGATCCCGGGTGTGGGAGACCATACGTTCGCCGTGCTTAAAGCCATGGGATTTAAGACCATTGGAGAGATCGCAGCATCGCGGGAGGAAGAACTGGAAGAAGAACTGGGTAAATGGGGCGCGGATCTGTGGCAGAAAGCAAATGGAATTCATACAAGTGAAGTGAGTTCATATCATGAGGCAAAATCTGTATCATCAGAAAATACATTTCATGAGAACATCAGGGATATGGAAATCGTGCATAAAGAACTGGTTCGACTTACGGAGAAGATCTGTTATGAATTACGGCAGGATGAAAAAGTTGCAGGTTGCGTAGCGGTAAAAATCCGTTATCCTGATTTTGAAACACAATCGAGGCAAACTACCATTCCCTATACCTGTGCAGATGATGAAATAATTCCAATAGTGTTAGAACTATTCAAACAATTATACAGAAGTGGAAATCCAATCAGGTTATTGGGTGTGCGTTTAAGTGAATTAACCAGTGAGGCCGTTCAGACCAACCTGTTTTCGGATGTTGAGAAAAAATCTGATCTCTATAAAGCCATCGATGAAGTGAAGAACCGGTTTGGAAAAACTTCGGTTAAGAGAGCGTCATCGGGTTAATGCGAATCCACAAGATCTCGCAGTGTTTTGATAGGATAATATATTTGCATTCTAAATCAAATTATATGAGTTTACGCCTTGGCGACCTGGTGCCCAACTTCCAGGCAAATACAACAGAAGGTCCTATTGATTTCTACGAATATTTAGGTGAAGGCTGGGGAGTGTTGTTTTCTCATCCTGCGGATTACACGCCTGTTTGTACAACGGAACTGGGAAGAACGGCTCTATTGAAACATGAATTTGAAAAGCGAAATGTAAAGGTATTGGCGGTAAGTGTGGATTCGCTCGATAAACATGTGGGCTGGAAATCGGATATCAATGAAACGCAACATTGCAATGTAGATTTCCCGATCATTGATGACAGTGAACGCAAAGTGGCAACGCTTTACGATATGATCCATCCCAATGCTTCGGAAAATTTTACAGTGCGTTCACTTTTTATCATAGGCCCGGATAAAAAATTAAAACTATCGATTACTTATCCTGCCAGTACGGGTAGAAATTTCAATGAAGTTCTGCGGGTGATTGATTCGCTCCAGTTAACCGCAAAATACAGTGTTGCCACTCCCGCAGACTGGAAACAGGGAGACAATGTAATTGTTGTACCCGCTGTGAGTACAGAAGATGCCATTAAGAAGTTTCCTAAGGGAGTGGAAGTGGTAAAGCCTTACCTGAGATATACGCCTCAACCGGATCTTTCCTGAGATGAACAAATGTCTTTAAAAGGCCGGAATCATTCCGGCTTTTTTATTTATAACTTATGCAACTGGTTCATCAGTGCTGTAAACTCTTTCGGTATTGGCGCTTCAATAAAAATTTCTTTTCCTTCCGCGTTTTGAAATGATAGTTGATAGGCATGTAAGGCAACGCGGTTAACGATCGGTCTTTCTTCTTCGGTTTTTGAAAATTTGAATTTCTTTTTTACGGATGAAAGCAAGACCGGTAAGCCATCGCCGTATAAAGGATCGCAGGCCAGGGGATGGCCCATATGTTTTGCATGCACGCGGATCTGGTGCGTTCTTCCTGTAAACAATTGAAACCTCACCAGTGAATAAAAACGATTTGCATCAATTACTTCGTACCCCGTATGAGAAGCTTTTCCGGTTCTGTGAACTACCATCGTTCCTTTAAGTACGGGATGTTCTGCTATTGGGGCTTCAATATCGCCGGTGGAAGGAATAGGTTCACCCTTCACGATACCTACATAATATTTTTTTATTTGCCTTCCTTCAAATAGCTGAGAGAGGTATTTATGTGTTTCGGCATTTTTCGCAAAGACTACCAGTCCGCTCGTTTCCCGGTCCAGGCGATGTACGGTGAAAATTTCCCCGTATTTTTCTGCCAGAAAATTTTTTAGTGCGGGTTCTCCTTTGCGGTCGGGAATGGTGAGCATACCTGAGGGTTTGTTCAGGGCCACCATGTTCTCATCTTCATAGATGATACTGAGCTTAGGGTTTGGCATTTGTTTTTTTCTTCGAACTGTTCAGGTATTTCAGCAGGCGTATTTCTTTTTCAGAAAGAAATCGCCATTTACCACGTTCTACATTCTTCTTTGTTAATCCTGCATACATTACACGATCCAGTGATTTCACATCGTATTTGAGGTGTTCGAAGATGCGGCGAACAATACGGTTTCTACCACTATGAATTTCGATGCCAATGATGGATTTATCTTTTGCATCAGCATAAGCGAGACTATCAACCTGCACAGGCCCATCTTCTAATACAAGTCCGCCGAGGATCTTATCGAAATGAGCCTTTGTAAGCGGTTTGTCTAAGCGCGCTTCATATATTTTTTTTATCTCGTAGCTGGGATGAGAAAGTTTCTGGGTGAGATCACCGTCGTTGGTTAACAGCAAAACGCCCGATGTATTCCGGTCTAACCGGCCAATAGGATATACACGTTCATTTGTAGCGGGTTGAATGAGCTGTAACACTGTTTTTCTTCCCTGCGGGTCATCGGTGGTTGTTAGATAATCCTTGGGTTTATTCAAAAGGATATAAACCAGGTTTTTTGTAACGAAGAGTTTCTTTCCATTGAAAACCACTTCATCGGTAGGCTGAACTTTATAGCCGGGTTCTGTGCAGGCCTTATTGTTCACTTTAACTTTTCCCGCTGTGATCAGCTCAACTGCATCACGGCGGGAACTCACACCGCAATGTGCCAAATATTTATTGAGTGGCATCGCTGCCGTTAAACCGGTTTTCGAATCTTTGGTGCTTTTGGTCCCGGCTTTTGTGGGTGTCTCTTTTTTTGCTGCTGGTTTTGCGCCGGTTCTTTTTTCCGCTTTGGCCGCAGCCTCTTCCTGTTTGAGTTTATCGAAAAATGCCCGTTTTTCCTGCCGGTATTTTTTCTTTTCCTGGCGGAAGCCTTCTTTCACCACACTGTTCTTTTTTTTTCCGATAAATTTTTGAAAAGGTGTCTGGCTCATGTTGAATAAATTCCCACGAAGATACCATTCCCCCGGGGGTAAACATAAAAAAGGCTGCACCGGATTGCCCTGATGCAGCCATCGCTTACATAGCGGTAATTATTTATTTCTTTTTTACCTCGCGGTTCCTCCTCCCGTGATCTCCTTTCCGGTCTTTCATTTTTTGGATCTGTTCAGCGGTGAGAATCGTTTCCCTTTGTTTTTTAGCTTCTTCACGTATCAGTTTTGCCTGATCTTTTTTCTGCTCCCTGCTCAACTTATCATTTTCATGGAGCGCTTTCATTTTTTGATGCGTAGCTTCTCTCTGTGTTTTGAGTTTCGCAACCTGGTCATCACTAAGTGAGAGTTCTTTGCTCATACGCTCCATGCGGTTCTTATCCATTTCTTTCCTTTGAAGCATCCGGTTCTTCTGCATATCGGCCCTTTGCTGCCGCTGTTCTGAGGTGAGCAATGCTTCCATTTTTTGTTTTCTTTCCTGCTCCAAACGAGCTTTACCGTCATTATATTCTTTGAGTGTGATGCCCGGCTGATTTTTCAGTGCATCGAGTTTGTTTCTGAATTCTTCACGGTTAGCTTTCATTGCCGCTTTCTGTGCATCGGTAAAATTCATTTTAACGGCACCGGATCTGTGTTGCTTTTTGAACGCTTTTCCGTGGCGTGGATGGGGTTTTCCAAATTCCGGTTTCTGTGGTTCCTGGGCCTGGCTGGCGCTAAACATTAAGACCAGGGCAAGTAAGGAAGTTATTTTTTTCATTTGTTTTTCGTTTTTGTGCCCGATAGACGAAAGCTTTCGTGTATCGTTTAACGTGCAGGCGCTGTTTTCTGTTAAAATCCTGCTTATTCCGGAAGCCCTGATCTTTGGCAGCAGGTTTCTTGCTGTTGGTCAGCCGCCGGGCGGCATGACCTTTGTAATTTGGATGATAAATCAATCAACATGATACCAAACGAACAAACCGGCAACACCGAACCGAATGCAGACATCACACCGCTTGAAAAGCAAATGCTCGACCGGGCGGGGGCTGAAAGCCAGGATGAAGAAAATCTATCGCGATCAGAGCTGGATGATACGGACGATGATGGGGAATTATTAAATGAAACTTCTTCGGGAACAGATTTTTCCGGCAAAGACCTGGACGTTCCCGGCGCGGAGTTGGATGATCTGAACGAAGAGATCGGGGAAGAAGATGAAGAGAATAATGCCTGGAGCGAGGCGGATACGGAATAGGTTATCTACTCAAAATAGTTTTGAGGATGAAAATATTAGAGGGCGTGGCTTTGGCTGCGCCTTTTTTTTATACAGTCTGTTAGGGAGCATGGTGGGGACTGTGTTTAGTACCCAAGTTTAGCGGGGAACTATACGGAGTGAAAGTGTGAAGTTTCTTTACCAGATTTGGAGAAGGTAAAAGCAAAATCTGAAGAACTTTGTGCTGAAGCATGGCGTTTGATTGGATTGCGCAGATAATAATTTGCATTGCGTCTTGCGATCAATTTGACACGCGATCAAAGCAAAAAAATTATTTGACTTTGAATAGTTCTGTTAATGGTAGAGATAATATCAAAAAGCACAACCGGCGTTCCATACGTTTACCAGGATATGATTATTCAGGCAACGGATTTTATTTTATTACCATTTGCGTTCAAAACCGTGCGCATTTGTTTGGTCAAATTACGAACGTGGGATTAGATCCATGTCCTGTTCATGAAATGGTATTGAATGATGCCGGAAAAATGGTTGCCAGATGGTATTATGAATTAGAAATGAAATTTCATGATATCAGATGCCACGAAATGGTTGTAATGCCAGATCACTTTCATTGCATTATTGAAAATGTCGGGGCAGATGGGGCAGACCTGCGTGTCTGCCCTGAAATAATTTTATGTAATGCTAAACCGGGCGAAAATGTCGCCCCTTCGGGCGAACACGCAGGTTCGCCCCTACGGCGGGTGGTACAATGGTTCAAAACCATGACCACAAACGAATATATACGTGGCGTTAAAAACCTGGGATGGACACCATTTAATGGAAAATTGTGGCAACGTAATTATTACGAACATATCATCCGCAATGAAACCTCCCGGCAAATCATTTCCAACTATATTGCAAATAACCCCGCGAACTGGAATAAAAAATAATAAATTACTGGTTGAAATGATGTTAAATGATCTGGGGTGTGGAAACCATATTCTTGTGCTTTGATTTCCGTCTCATGTCCGATTAAAGTCCGATTCATGTCCGATTGATGTCCGATTGTTGTATAGCTAGTGTATAGGTAGTGTATAGGCGGTGTAAGAATAAGATATTTTGTATGACTGACCAGGGAAAATGTCTGTGAGATTTTCGGATCGCAGTGTCCGCTTCGCTCGACACTGCTCTGAACATGGGTCCGCTTCGCTCGACACTGCTCTGAACATGGG
>JAEWDG010000236.1 GCA_023390215.1 Bacteroidota bacterium
TGCGGTGAAACTCCACCAGATGCCCGCGAATATCTTTCCACCTGTTATCTGCTTCTGTAAGCTGGTTCGACTGCATGTTTTTTATCGCTGTGGCTTTTGCAATTGCAGTATTATTGATATTGATCAGCAGCGAATCCGGAAACACCAGGCTATCGGGAGGACTTCCTGATGCCAGTTTCCATAACGAATCGGGCTGATGCCGGAAATGAAACTGGTAGTCGAAATCTTTGTAAAGCGCATGATTGATACTGTCGTTACGCTTGCGAAGTGAATCGATCCGTTTATTCAACTGCTTTGCGCTTAACATTTGAAAACTGTTCCTGAAATTACTGTCGCTGGTATTTCTTTTTTGAAGCACCGACAGGTCAAATAATTTTTTGAACTGCCTGAATTTCAGCCTTACGAATTCAGTGCTGCTGTCGAACGCGTTTCCGCGCTCCTGGTAACGGTATCCATTTTCCAGGTTGAATTCCAGGAAATTTTTATCCGCGCTTACGGTCATCGTGCCTTTTTCTGCGGTTATCGAATTATCCTGCACCATTCCTCCCTGTTCAAATATGATCACATCATGAATGGTTTTCCCGTCATCATCTTTCTTCCCAACCTTAATGGCATAATTCGGAATATGCGTAAAAAATATTCCTTCTTTGAGATCGAAGGCGGGCTTCTTGTAATAAATATCGCCGTATAAGGTTTTAAATTTCAGGGTAGCATAAGGGATCACATAATTGGCGAATAAAAACGTAACAAAGGAGAGGAGCATCGCCACGATGATCAGCGGCCTCATAAAACGTAAAAGAGAAATACCACTTGATTTTACAGCCACCAGCTCAAAGCTTTCACCGAGATTACCGAAGGTCATGATCGAAGAGATCAGGATGGCGATCGGCATGGCCAGTGTAAGCAGTGAAGCACTGGCATACCAGAGAAATTGCATCACGGTGACGAAATCCAGACCTTTACCAACAAGATCATCCAGATACTTCCAGAGTATCTGCATCATCAGTACAAAAGTGGCGATGAAAAACGTAATAATGAACGGGCCGCTGAATGCTTTAAGAATAAGAAGGTCTAATTTTTTGATCATGCGCCTGTTTCGCTACCTTAATCGTATATTTCTTTATGCCCGATACTGCAAAAATAGACCTTTCAGATTACGAAGCGGCCATGCTTCGGGACCAGCATATTATTTTAACGAAACGCTCGGCGCTTCAAAAAGTTGAGCAGTTTCTCGGGTTACAGGTAACTGCCATCCAGGCTGCATGTAAACCTTTATTACCTGTAATGGATGAAAACATCAGATCAGCTTTGCCTAAAATTTCGCGGGGAGAGAATTATTTGGGCCTTCCCTGGGCGATACTCGATTATCCTTCGGTTTTTTCAAAACAGGATGTATTTGCACTCCGCACTTTATTCTGGTGGGGCAATTTTTTCAGTATAAGTCTCCAGGTTTCCGGAAAATATCTCCTGCAATTTGAAGATCTGATCTTTCAGCGTTTAAAAGAAAAAGCAGGGAACTTCTATATCTCCGTAAACGATGATGCATGGCAGCATCATTTTAGAGAAGATAATTATCAGCCTGTGGCGGATTTTTTAAAAGCTTCTCACACAAAGCTTCACAGACCAGGGCACCTGAAACTCGCGCTTAAATTCGAGTTAGATGACTGGGATAAAATTCCTTCAGAACTGGAAAACGGGTATGCGGCCCTGATGGGATTGTTAGGCACCGATCCGGTGAAATAGATCTTTCACCTGGTATTCCCAAAGCTGGCTCTGGTCCTTAATTTCTTTTTTTTCCGCGAAATCCGAGATCACGAGAATGGTTTGATTGGTCACTTCCGACTTATCGATCCTGAATTCGAAGAATTCATCTTTGGGGGCGTGGGTCCAATGATAACGGATGAATTTGTCCTGTTCTTTTTCGAGCACCTCAGCATACTCTTCAGATCCATTCCAGGAAAACATAAAAACACCATCTCTTTCATCCACATAATCTGCAAACCACTCCTGCAAACCCGCGGGTGTACTCAGAAACTCAAATAAGATACCGGGAGAACACCTTACCGGGTATTCGAGGCTATATTGAACTTTTTTGCTCATTTCTATACTTAAAACGATCCGTTTGGAATGGGTGCAATTATAGACAAATTTTTTACCAGACAAAATTTTTAGTTAGGTATTTTGATGTTGCTTCAAACTATTTTCCGAACTGTTGCGGGTGTTTTTACGAAGTGGAAGCCGTTTTTCTACGAATATTTTTTTCTCCCGATATATCATTTTCGATCAATTATTCGTTAGACATTAGGAAAAGATAAATCCCAACCCGAAATACAACTAAAACTGACTTTATGAGCATGCGCCAGCTGAAGATTTCTAAATCTATTACCAACCGCGAGAGCCAGTCTTTGGAGAAATATCTTCAGGAGATAGGCAAGGTTGAGATGATCACGGCGGAAGAGGAGGCAGTACTTGCTGCCAGGATCCGCAAGGGGGATCAGGCTGCGCTTGAAAGGCTTACAAAAGCCAATCTCCGCTTTGTGGTTTCAGTGGCAAAACAATATCAGAACCAGGGGTTATCCCTGCCCGATCTGATCAATGAAGGAAATGTGGGATTGATCAAAGCGGCGCATCGTTTTGATGAAACCAAAGGTTTCAAGTTCATCTCATACGCAGTGTGGTGGATCAGGCAAAGTATTTTACAGGCCCTGGCAGAACAATCACGCATCGTTCGGCTTCCTTTAAATAAAGTGGGATTAACGAACCGCATCAGCAAGGCGTATGCACAGCTCGAACAGGAATTTGAAAGAGAACCCACACCGGAGGAACTCGCAACACTACTTGAAGTGGAAACGGAAGAAGTAGCAGCCACTTTGGGCATTGCGGCAAGACATGTAAGTATAGATCAACCGATTTTCGATGGCGAAGAAGGTACCCTGGTAGATATCATGGAAAACCACAATGCGGTTAGTACCGATAACAAACTGGTGATGGATGTTTCCATGCAAACTGAGATTGAGCGCACATTAAGTATTCTCACTCCCCGCCAGCGTGAAGTGATCTGCTATTATTTTGGGTTGGGTATAGACCATCCCCTTAGCCTGGAAGATATTGGACACCGCTTCAACCTTACAAGGGAAAGAGTTCGCCAGATAAAAGATAAAGCCATCACGAGGCTGAAAACTGCCCCACATCAGAACCTGCTCAGGGATTTTTTAGGCAGATAATTCAGAACTAACCGCTTATACTAACCCTTTGGAAACAAAGGGATTTTTTTTGTTGCCGGATTCAATCCGGAGGAATTCTCTGATCGCGGATGATCCTGCGGAACATCCGCGATCAGGCACTTCAGGAATGACGCAAAAAAAATCCCCCCAACATAGTTGAGGGGATCCGATCAAATAAGAAGTTATTTATTTGCTTTTGATAACAGATATTACTTCAGTATCTGTTCCGGCTACAATTTTAAGCTGATATATTCCCGCGGCTACATTCGACAGATCCAGGCGGTAAGTGTTCAGTCCGGTGTTACCATTCAAACTTCCGTGCTGTAACTCTTTACCTGCGGCATCTGTGAGTATAAAACTTATTTTGTTTTTAACTGTAAGGTCAACATTTAATGTTGCAGTGGTTAGTACAGGATTAGGATAAACATGCACTCCGAATGCTTTACCATCCATCTGTACAGAACGGATCTCTGAATACACAACCTTTCCGTCTTTGTCAACCTGCTTAATACGGTAATAAATAGTGTTTGAGCCAAGGCCTTTCAGATTGAGATCTGTGTATGTGTACACATTTGCTGTATTACCTGAAACAACCCGCGCGTTCATTTTATTTATGCCCGTAAAATCGCGGCCGTTAAGGCTGCGCTGGATCTCATAAAAATCGGTAACGGCAGTTTCATTTTCAACATTCCAGGTAAGCAAGGCATCATTTACTTTCTTCTCCGCAGTAAAGCCGGTGAACTTAACAGGAATGGGTACATCAGCTAAAGGCAGGATGTGATCATTACCACCCACCTGGGCATTTATGATATTAAAACCAGGACCATAAAAAGCATCTCCAATGGTATTCCCATTATTATCAATACAGCTTAAACTATTTCCTGAGTTATCACTGATGTTGATATACGTAGGAGATTGATTGGTGTTATGAACGAATTCCATGTCGATGGTATTCGGAGATCCCAGTAAAGGAACAGTGAACACCGTGTATTCTGTATTCTCAATATAAGTAGTAGGTGCTGCCGGCACAAAGGTCGCACCACCAATCCATGCGAATCCCCAGTTTGTATACCCAGGTTCAGCGCCATACGTATTCGGGCCGGTTACAGAGAAATTCATTCCGGCAAACTGAGGGTCAACTGTTGGTGTTCCCCAGGT
>JAEWDG010000313.1 GCA_023390215.1 Bacteroidota bacterium
CCCTATTGCTTTGCCCAGGGTCGGAGACTGCGTTCCTGAGGTCACTCTACCGATAATTGTGCCATCGAAATTCTTAATATCATATCCCTGTCTTGCAATACCACGTTCAAGCATTTCGAAGCCAACCAGTTTCCTCCGTACCCCGTTTTGTTTCTGTTGTTCGAGTATGGGCCTTGCTGTGAAATCCTTGGTGAATTTTGTAATCCATCCGAGCCCTGCCTCAATGGGAGAAGTGTTGTCATCAATATCATTCCCATAAAGGCAAAAGCCCATCTCCAGGCGAAGCGTGTCCCTGGCTCCCAGCCCTACAGGTTTAATGTTTGCATCAGTGGAAAAAATAGCATCCCAGATCTTATCGGCATTACCCGGAAGATCTTCAAAATAGATCTCCACTCCACCCGCACCAGTATACCCGGTAGCGCTGATTAACACATTATCGACCCCGGCAAATTTTCCTTTGACAAAAGTGTAATATTTAAGATTGAGGATATCAATATCTGTTAATGGTTGGAGCAGTTTGGTTGCATCAGGCCCCTGCACTGCCAGCAGGCCGGTTTTATCTGATATGTTGTGTAATTCGGCTCCGTTTGTATTGTGCCTGGAGATCCATTCCCAGTCCTTGGAAATGTTACCAGCATTTACCACCAGCATATAAGCAGTGTTTTCTTCCAGGCAATACACGAGGAGGTCATCTACAATCCCCCCTTTTTCATTAGGCATACAACTGTATTGGGCTTTTCCTTTAGTAAGCTTTGCCGCGTCGTTAGTTGTAATGCGTTGAATAAGCTCCAGAGCCTGCGGACCTTTCACCACAAATTCGCCCATGTGGCTTACATCAAACACCCCGCAGTGTTTCCGAACCGCTGCGTGCTCTTCATTGATCCCGGTATAAGATATAGGCATATTAAAACCTGCGAAGGGTGCCATCTTTGCCCCGAGTGCAATGTGCTTTTCTGTAAATGGGGTATTCTTCATTATGAAATTTTAGTTCGCAAAAGTAGAAAATCCCACCCGAAGGCAGGATTTTTTTGCTTCAACTTCAACTCAACTATTGAAACGAGATTGTTACCGCATCATTAAGGGATCGTATCCGGCGATACGATAAGTTACAACTGCACTGGATTCTGTTTTGTTTGCCCCCATTATTTCCAATTGTTTATCGATCTTATCCTTTTCTTTTTTCAGGGAATCTTTTATTTTCTGCAACTCAGGTGCCTGGGGCGGAACGGGGGGCTTCGCAACGCTGTCTGCAGGTTTAGAATTTTTACCCGGATACCGATAACCATCGCCTTCTACCGTAATCACATTCCCGTTTGCATCTTTTTGAACGCCGTTCTGATCTTCCGTATTCATGGGTTGATATCCCGACTGCCAGTCATCTGATCTGCCGGCGGGCCTGCCATTAAGATCATAGAGCCCATCCGCTTTCATGATATACTCTTTATCAACATCCCAGCCACGCTCAACATCTTCAAAATCTATATCCCAGTCATCTCTCCATGGCCCGCTGAAGCGAACATTATTAGCCCAGCCGATACTATGATCTACCCTTACTTTTTTTCCAACCGGAACATAAATCGTAAGTACGACGCGCTGGTTACGGAATTTATCTGTTTTATTGATGGCTATTCCGCGATCCAGGATCAACAATGAATCCTGTTGATAGATATTCACATTGATTTTGGCAGCGAGCGTATCGGCATAACGCTTACTTGCACCACGTGCGAGCTTTAACATGGTTACTCTAAAACTGTCGTTTGGTGATTTTACCAGTTGAACTTCGATGTTTTTTACAAACAGGGTATCATCTTCTGAAATTCCATCAAATGGTTCGAACCGGAGCCACCTGTTGTTGAAGAATTTGCTACCCGGAGTGAGTGATGTGACTTCAAGTTTATTTACTGTGGGACTGTCGAGGTAGACCTCCTGTTCCTGATAATGATTCGATGAATGGAAATCGCGGCCGAGAAAGGATAGTAACCCGAAGAAACAAATCCAGCCCAAAGTCCACAGCGCGATAAACGACCCGTTAATCATTCTGCTGTTTCTCCGCATTTTTGTGATCCTCCGGATGATCCATGTAAGGATACCGATAATGGGCACAGCAATAAAGAAGATCAGGGTTCCCCAGGCCAGGATGTTCTGCCATCCACTGGTTAATACAAAATCTTTCATCGGAAAAATGCCGATCGCAAATACCGCAAGTGCGAAGAGTGCAGCTACCAGTGCAAAGCCAAGACAACCCAGGATGAAGTAGAGGAAGATCTTGAACAACAGTGCGATGATATCGCCCAGGGACCGGGAACCTCTGCGTGCTGCTGCGGTGATATCTGCTCCCATTGTACCGCTTTTTTCCTGCGCAAATGTTTTTGCTTCTTTACCGAATTTTTGCGCACGGTCCTGCAGGTCTTTCATTTCACCCACGATCGAATTCTTGATTGAATTCATATCCACTTTCTCACCTTTCATTTCGAGTTTCTCAGAGGTGGTAAGCGCTTCGGGTAACACGAGCCAGAGAATAATATATATTATCACCGAACCGGGGCTGAATGCGAACCGTACGAAATGGAAATCATGCCAGTTTGCAGCGAAACTTAACAGGGGCAATACAAATAATACACGCGGAATCCAGGGATTAATGCCGAAATAATTACCGAGCCCCGAACATACTCCGGCAATGATCTTATCATCATTGTCGCGGTAAAGTTTTTTTCTCAATCCTCCGATCTCCATGGTTGCGGAACTTGGAACAGCGATCCATAATACGAGGTATGGAATGATCCCGAAACCGAATGATATCGCGAGTATTACAAAAATGATCCGCACGATTGTTACATCGATATTGAAATAATGGGCCAGCCCACTGCACACGCCGCCTAATATTTTATCGTTTTCATCGCGGTAAAGCTTTTTATTTCTTCCCTGTTGACTGAACTGATAAAAATTTTCACCGGGGTTAGCTTTGGTATTATTATTATTCGCAGCTTCAGCGGCAGCAGAATCAGTTTCAAAATCCTCAGGCCTTCCCATGTTGCGAATGATGGCCTGCACATCTTCATCGGTGATACAGGTTGCTCCGGCCTTCAGTCTTTCCTGGAAGAGTTCGCCGATACGGCTTTCTATATCATTGATGATCTCTTCCCGGCCTTCTTCGCCTTCAAAATAGCGGTTAAGGCTGTCGGTATATTCCTTGAGTTGATCGAAAGCTGAAACTTCGATAGGAACAACACGCCCGTGGAAGTTGATGTTAATAACTTGTTTCATGGCTAATACTTTTCTTGGTTGCCTTTCTTATCAGGCTAAATTTTGTTTCTTTCGTTTTGTTGATCAACAAAAGCATGGCTAACTTTTATTGTGTTGAAGTTTTAAGGTTGCTGCGAGGTTAGGGCCTGCACCGCGTTGGCCAACTCATTCCAGGTGGCTTCGAGTTCTTTATAAAATTCCGCACCTTTATCGGTTAATGCGAAATATTTTCGCGGGGGACCGCTGTTGCTCTCAACCCACCGGTAATTAAGCAGTTCAGCATTCTTCAAACGGGTTAGCAACGGATACAGCGTACCTTCAAAAATGTTGAGGTTGGCTGCTTTCATTTTGTCGATAATGTCTGAGGGATATGCTTCCCCCTGTTTGATCACCGAAAGGATGCAAAACTCCAAAACCCCTTTTCGCATCTGGCTAGCTGTGTTCTCAATGTTCATGGCGCTAAAATTTTAAGTTCATCAGTTTTTGAACCCCAGCCTTTTGTTTTCCTTTTTTCATGGCTTAAAGAAAATTTCATGGCTATACTTTGTCTCCCTTAATGCTTTTTGTTTAGCTTCAGATCGACAGGACAAAGATAAAAGGAAATTCCAGTACTATGCAAAACAAAATACTATCTTTTTACAGGTAGCTTGCACTATTATGGAAAAAATTGTCATAATTACATAATTATCAGTCACTTAACTTTTGAAGGGTCTGTCAGTTTTGGGTTGAACGGTCACAATTAGCGGATAAACGGCACTCTAATTTGCCGGGAAAACAGGGGTTGGTTGTTAAGAAAGGCACAAAAGGTTTAATTTGTTAATCCCGGATTTAACATCATTTGATCGATGCCGTCTTGCCAAAAACTACAGGTATGAAAAAACATTTACCCATCCTATTTTCTCTGGTTGCCTTGTTTTTAGTTAGCTGTAAGGCGAGTAAAAATTATCTCGAAAGAAGCGATGATTCAAAGGCATTAAGGGACGCCGTTAAACAACTGAGTAAAGACAACAATGATGAAAAAGCCCTGGAAGCGATCCCCGTACTTTATCAAACAATCACAGCAAACCGCTTAAAACAGATCCAGGATCTCAAATCCTCCCCAGATATCAACAGGTTTGATAAAACCATTAATCTTTATCAGGACCTGCAGGATGCGTATGAGGCGATCATTAATTCACCCTCCGCATTTAAACTTATTACTCCTGTTAGTTATGATGCCGCATTATTTGAGGCAAAACAATCCGCTGCCGAGGCCTACTATAATGCCGGTAAAATTGAGTTGAATAAATCAGACCGTGCATCTGCAAAAAAAGCTTACGGCTTCTTTAAAAAATCCGATGCTTATATTCCCGGTTTCAGGGATGCCAAATCAATGGCACAGCAAGCCTACGACCAGGCCATTGTTTATGTAGTGGTCAATCCGATACAGGATAATTCCTGGTTTTCAAATCAAACATGGAACAACGGTTTATCTTATACCAATGATTATTTTCAGCAATCCCTTGTGCGCGATCTTTCCAATTTAAATAACGCTTATTATCCTTCTGCGTTTTACACCGATTGGCAGGCAAGAAGTCAGAACATACATCCAGACTGGGTTGTGAACATGACGATGCGAAATATCATTATGCCTTATTCGCCTACTGAATACAGGTATAAAAAGAACCTGAGTGCAGAAATTGAAATCGGTAAAGACACTTCAGATAAACCTATTCACAAAACAGTGTATGCAACATTGAATATTGTGAGGAGTACTATTATTGCCAGGGCGGATATGGATGTTTCTATAAATGACATGAATAATGGAGATTTGATCAGCAGAAGAAATTTTCATGAAGAGTATCGCTGGCAAACAGAACGTGCGACCTATACCGGCGACAGCCGGGCACTTGGCTCCGGAGATTGGGAAATGATCAATCAGGTGTATCATGTTCCCGTACGGGATGCCCTTCTGGAAGAATTGTACAGGAAGATCTATCCGCAGGTTAGAAGTTTCTTAACCTATGCGGTTCAATGGTAATTACTTGAAAAGCTGGTAGGTCAACAAACTAAATATATAGGCAAGGCCGGTCATATAAAGCAATTGTATCACCGGCCATTTCCAGGAACGGGTTTCCCTTTTCACCACCGCAAGTGTACTCATACATTGCATAGCTAAAACATAAAAGATCATTAGCGACAGTCCGGTACCAAGCGTATAGACTTTGGTTCCGTCTTCTTTTACTGCCGCCTGCATTTTTTGTCTCAGGGTCGCATTATCGTCCGCGTCTTCTCCTACGCTGTAAAGAGTGGCCATGGTTCCAACAAAAACCTCACGCGCGGCAAATGAAGTAATCAGCGCAATGCCGATCTTCCAGTCGTATCCAAGCGGTCTGATCGCAGGCTCTATCGACTTTCCCAATATACCGGCATAAGAATTTTCCAGTTCTGCTGCCCGGTTTGCTTTTTCAAGTTCCTGTTGATCGACGGCTTTGTTTTTCGACAGCCTTTCATAATCAGCGCGTACAGCTTCCATACGCGCAGGTGGCCCATAGC
>JAEWDG010000110.1 GCA_023390215.1 Bacteroidota bacterium
AAACTCTAAAAAAGAATAGAACCATGGCTAAAAAGTTAAGCATTACCCCACTTCACGACAGGGTAATTGGGAAACCAGCTGCCGCTGAAGTGAAAACTGCCGGCGGAATCATCATTCCAGACACTGCTAAAGAAAAACCACAGCGTGGTACCGTTCTGGCTGCAGGCCCCGGTAAAAAAGATGAACCTGTAACCGTAAAAGCAGGTGATGAGGTGCTGTATGGCAAATATGCAGGTACAGAGATCACCATCGAAGGTACCGATTATCTCATCATGAGAGAAAGCGATATCCTCGCCATCGTATAATTAATCCCAATAACAATCATTAAAAACGAACAAACAGTTTTTTATGTCAAAGCTGATCTACTTCGATATCGAAGCAAGAAATAAAATGAAAAAAGGTGTTGATACCCTTGCCAACGCCGTAAAAGTAACCCTCGGACCAAAAGGTCGTAATGTGGTTATTGAAAAGAAATTTGGTGCTCCTGCCGTAACAAAGGACGGGGTCACTGTTGCCAAAGAAATAGAACTGGAAGATCCCATTGAAAATATGGGTGCGCAGATGGTAAAAGAAGTGGCATCTAAAACTGCCGATATCGCAGGTGATGGTACCACTACAGCTACCGTTCTTGCACAGTCTATTATTTCCGAAGGCCTCAAAATGGTGGCTGCCGGCGCAAACCCTATGGACCTGAAACGCGGGATTGATAAAGCCGTGAGCCTGATCGTTGAGAACCTGAAAGCGCAAAGCCAGACAGTTGGAAACGATGGCAAAAAAATTCAGCAGGTAGCAACTATATCTGCTAATAATGATGAAACCATCGGTAAACTGATCGCAGAAGCTTTCGCCAGGGTTGGTAAAGAAGGTGTGATTACGGTAGAAGAGGCAAAAGGAACAGATACTACGGTAGATATTGTTGAAGGTATGCAGTTCGATCGCGGTTATGTAAGTCCTTACTTCGTAACCAATAGCGAAAAAATGCAGACGGAATTGCAGAATCCTTATATCTTGATCTACGACAAAAAAATCTCTGCAATGAAGGATATCCTGCACATTCTTGAAAAAGTTGCACAAAGCGGACGTCCTTTATTGATCATTGCTGAAGACCTCGAAGGAGAAGCACTGGCAACGCTTGTTGTTAATAAACTCCGTGGTACCCTGAAAGTGGCTGCTGTTAAAGCACCGGGCTTTGGTGACCGCAGAAAAGAAATGCTCACTGATATCGCTATCCTTACTAAAGGAACGGTGATCAGTGAAGAACTTGGTCATAAACTGGAAGGTGCAGACCTTACTTCATTGGGCCAGGCCGCTTCTGTTACGATCGATAAAGACAATACCACAATTGTAGGTGGCAAAGGAGATAAGAAAGACATTACAGGTCGTGTAAACCAAATCAAAGCTCAGATCGAAAATACTACATCAGATTACGATCGTGAAAAACTTCAGGAACGTCTTGCCAAGTTAGCAGGTGGTGTAGCAGTATTGTATGTTGGTGCTGCCACTGAAGTAGAAATGAAAGAAAAGAAAGACCGTGTAGATGATGCCCTGCATGCAACTCGTGCTGCAGTTGAAGAAGGTATTGTTCCCGGTGGTGGTGTTGCGTATATCCGCGCCATCGCTTCTCTCGAACCAAAAGTGAAAGGACAGATTGCGGATGAACAAACCGGAATGGCTATCGTACGCCGCGCATTGGAAGAACCTATCCGTACTTTAACTGCAAATGCCGGAATCGATGGTTCTATTGTTGTACAAAAGATCAAAGAAGGTAAAGCGGATTTCGGGTTCAATGCACGTACGGAGCAATATGAAAACCTGTTCAAGGCAGGTGTTATCGATCCAACTAAAGTTAGCCGTGTAGCATTGGAAAATGCAGCTTCTATTGCAGGTATGCTGTTAACTACTGAATGTGTAGTTGCAGATAAACCCAAAGAAGAAGCACCACATGCACATGGTGCGCCTGATATGGGTGGAATGGGTTATTAATTTTAAGTACAATTTTTTCAGATATTCCCCTCCAGTTTTGGAGGGGAATTTTTGTTAGCTGCTCCCCAAACCTATAAGGTTTTAAAACCTTATAGGTTTGGCTTAACAAAAAAAATTAAATCTTTCCAAATAGACCAACAAAGGTTCCGGAAGCCTGTTTTTACATCGCCCGCATCATTATAAAGTTTACGGTTGAATTCAATTTTTGTTTTTAAGTAAAGGGTTCCCGTAATTGGGTTGGGAAAATCTTCTGCACTCACAATCTTAAAGCTACTGCCGGCCTGGTTTCCAGATCCAATGGAAGATCAACCAGGGAAAATAACATGTGCATTCAGGCCATGTAAAATTCAACATCGGATTGATCATTAATTAATGACCAATCCGAAGCTATGAGGATATGATATGTAAAGTTGCCGGTTCAAAAGTCCCTTTGAATCAGGGATTCAACGATCCCGCAATTAAAGGTATTATTGATCCGCTAAGTCTGAGAGACCATCAAGGTTCCTGTACATTTTATTCGATTCTCATCCGAAACCAACCCATATTATTCTCCCCAAAAACTCCAAACCTGTTCCGTGTATTCAGTTTTATGTTCATTGGTTTCAGGCCAGTGATTTTTGTCGAATCCAGGTGCGTTTTGAAGGATCTCCTTTTTTTCGTTGAGGCGGAACAACTTATTTTCAGGGTCTATTTCGAGCTTTCCAAAAGGAACTGCGAAGAATTTTTCGCCAATGCCCAGAAATCCACCAAATTCGATCACATAGTATTCGATCTTACCTGTTCGGATATCGAGCATAATATCTTTGATATGCCCCATGTGATCGCCTTCGTAATTTGAAACTTTATCGCCGATAATTGACGAAGCTGTGAGGAATTTTAAGGGGGTATTGGCATATGGATCTTCAGCAAATTCCCCGTTCAGATTTTCGTTGAATGAAAGGCTCATAGTTTTTATTTTGATTGTGAGGAGTAAGGGTTAATTCTGATTAAAGTTAAGAAAGATAGGATTGCCGGATATAAACTAAAGTCAGTCGCACTTTTATTCGCCAGCGTATTGAATTTTCAAGAATCTGGCCATAAAAATTACGTAAAGGAGGTATTGCCCGTCGCGAATTTCAGATTGTACCGGAATTCATAAATCCGCCAGTCGCCTCCATGCAATTTTAGCAAACCAATATTATAGGTTCCGATAAAATCCCTTGTCTTCCCGTTTAATGCGTCAGATTTAAAATGTGTTGCCGTTGCATATGCAAGGACACTGGCCGTGGTATCCTGGATGTTAACGATAATATTCCCGCAGAGATGGTTAACTGCATCTAACCCTTCAAAACCCTTCTGCCACAACCTGCAAATTTCTTCTGCCGTTTTCTCTTCCTTATTGCCATTCATCGAAGACATATCGAAAAACACTTCGTGTGTAAACACTTCTGATTGCAATTTTTCCCAGTCCTGGTTATCTGTATAGATGAAAAGCTTATGAACCACCTCAACAATTTCATCTCTGGTAGAGTGGGTGAACATGGAAAATAATTTGAAACAAAATTTGGTTTAAATATGCTGCTCAAACCAGATATTATTCAGCGAACAACATGATAATCGTTCAATTTATGTGACCTGCAATCAGAAATTTAGTTATGAAACCTGACTTCCGGTCAGGGATGTACAAGCCTGAACTGTTCCGTTTTTCCTTCGCTCTGAATTTTTAGCAGATAAATTCCTGGGGGCAAATCTCTGAAATCGATGGTATTACCCATACCGCTTATGGCCCCTGTTTTAATCCTTGTTCCTCTGGCATCAAATAAAATATAGCTTATTTGTTTCTGAGTAAGCGCATTCAGGGTTACCGTCAATTTATCTGCAACCGGATTCGGATAAATGGTATAATCCGAAGTTGTACAGGTCAGATTTGCCTTCACAACAGCGCTGTATCTATATTTTCCGTCATGATCCGTCATTTTCAAACGATAGAAACATTGTTTCGAAGACGGGCTGTGTTCGAACTGGTAAATATGTTGACCTGATACCGCGGCAGATTTTTTAATCCCTACAGAAGAAAATTGCTGGCCATTGGAGCTATACTGGATCTCATA
>JAEWDG010000168.1 GCA_023390215.1 Bacteroidota bacterium
CAAAGAAAATGTATGTGCATTGTGCAGGCGGTTACCGGTCTATGATCTTTGCTTCTTTACTTAAACGAAAAGGAATAACAAATTTCGTGGAGGTTGAAGGAGGTTTTAAGGCGATTAAGGATGCGGGTATTTTTTCTTTATCGGAATATATTGCGCCCGTTACTGACCTTTAAGCTTTATAAAAATGAACGTATTTTCGATTTTATATGTTAATAAGTAGATGCGGTTATGACGAAATCGGAAATTAAGTTCCTTGAAGGACCACAGAACAGGTGGCGCGATTTTAAATTTACATTCAGGGTGATGATTGAATTCATTAAGGGATTCAGAACCCTGCATTTTGTTGGGCCCTGTGTAACTGTATTCGGGTCGGCAAGGTTTAAAGAGGGCGATACTACCTACGAACAAACCCGCAAGCTTTCGGGCGAGATCGCGAAGCTTGGTTTTACGATCATGACGGGTGGCGGTCCGGGTGTGATGGAAGCGGCCAACCGCGGTGCAAAAGAAGTGGGTGGGCGGAGTGTGGGGTGTAACATCGTGCTGCCTCATGAACAGAAACCTAATGCTTACCTTGACCGTTGGGTGGATATCAAATATTTCTTCGTTAGAAAGAATTTGCTGATCAAATACTCCTATGTGTTTGTAGTAATGCCCGGAGGATTTGGAACACTGGATGAATATTTTGAAGCACTTACGCTTATACAAACCAAAATGTTGAATGATTTTCCGATCATTATTTTCGATACCGCATTTCACAGGGAAATTATTGAACATATTGAAACAATGAAAGCTAGGGGAACCATTTCAGAAGAAGATCTGATGCTATGCCTGTTCACCGACTCCATTGAGGAGGCTATTGAACATATCCGCGCGGCGATAAAGAAATTCGGTCTGAAAGAAGCGCCGGTACGTCCTCCTTCAAGATGGCTGTTTGAAAAAAAGCTGTAACTGGTCAGATTTTGGCAGGATGGATGACCAGATCGTTATTTATTACCGGACATTGGAATTATAAGATTCGATTCGCAATTCACCACTTATCATTGATTAAAAACTAATAAAATGAAAAGTTTTGAAGATCATATCAATGGAGAAAAACCTGTGCTTGTTGACTTTTACGCCGACTGGTGCGGACCTTGCAAAATGATGGCACCCTCGATCGTAGATGTGAAAAAGAGAATGGGGGAACGCGCGATAGTGCTTAAAATGGATATAGATAAGAACCCCGCTTATGCCGCCCGATATAATATCCAGTCGATACCCACCCTCATTATTTTTAAAAATGGTAAAATAATGTGGCGGCAAATGGGTGTTGTACCTGCGGCCGCGATTCTTAAACAACTTGAGGCTGCTGCTTTGTAAGATTGTTCCCTGATACATCCGCGAAGAGAAAATTAGAGAAAAGCAGCATCCAGAACCGGTTTAGTTTGTTTGCCATTCCCACTTGTTTTCCTGCATCTCTGACCGAGGCCATAAAGATGTTTTTTGCAAATGGCAGGATCAATTCAATTTCGCGGATATCCTCTGCATACCCGTTTTTTTTCCTGTTTAAATAGAGACTGAAATATTTCTGAAATATGGGCCTTAAAATAAAGAACCAAAATCCCGCGATCAACATACTTCGGATTAGCAGACGTGGGAGAACATAATGATTCGAAAATAATTCCCCATTCATTAGTATAACAACAGAAACCAGTAAGAGCATCATCCAAATAAGAAAGACCAGGGGTAATTTCTTTTTCGTCGCGGTAGTGGAAATGTTACTGTTTGTTTCCGGCAGTTTCAAAATAAGCGTACTGTCATTTTTCCAAAATGCTATTTTTCGTGAAATGTTAGCGGCATAGATGCCGACGAAAATTCCTGCAATAACATGAATCAAAACATAGGTGATCGTAATGGCACCGGCGTAATCAGCATGTTTCAGCCCTCCCAATGTTTTATCGATGAATTCATTTATGGCTGTCCACAGTGGCTGACCATACAGTAACCAGATTAGAAATAACCTCTGACATGCAGATTCGGTCAGGGCCAGCAGACCAAAAACAAGCGGAGGAAAATAAGCAGTTGAATTTATCCGAATCAGAACTGCCCCGGCACATCCCTGGAAGGCAACTGCGAGGTAAGCGGTAGGAGGGCTATGCGGACTCAAGGCGAGTTTAAAGATGCAAACGATGATCGTTGCTTTAAGAATTTGTTTGCTTCCTGAAAAACGTCCTAAGAGTACGATGATACATACAGCAAAGCCGCTGACAATGGTACCGGTAAACGGAAGTTTGAACGCGTGAAGCATACCTCCCGCAAACGCTTCGGATATCACCCATAATGCGGTAAACCTGCTAAAAAGTTTTTGCTGATCAACTTCGTTTTGTTGCAAATGCTGAAGTTGTATATTTAATATTCTATCTTATCGGGTTTGTTATCCCAGGTCTTAAACAGTTCCTGCGCCATTGATCTTCCTATTGGCTTAATTGGGATACGCCTTTCTTCCAGTTTAGCATTCATCTCCTCATAGATCATTGAATCATCGAAACCAATTGCAGCAGCATCACCGCGGTTACCTGCGAAGTAAATGATCTTTGGCCGCGCCCAATAGATTGCACCCAAACACATAGGGCAGGGTTCGCAGGTGGTATAGATCTCACAATCCTCAAGCTGGAATGAATTCAGGTTGGTGCAGGCATCACGTATGGCTACGATTTCCGCATGGGCTGTCGGGTCATTTTTTGACGTAACCTTATTATATCCTTTACCGATTATCTGATCATCTTTAACAACGATACATCCAAACGGTCCACCACAATTTTGGTGCACACCGTACTCAGCCAATTTTATGGCTTCTAACATAAACTTTTCTTCCCTTGTCATGGTATGGAACAAAGTTAAGCAATGAAATCACAGACCGCTGTAATAGTCATAACCCCTTTCATACCAATAATCGGCGGGTCTGGTATTCTGGAAATAAATAGTGCCGATCCTTTTGATGTGTTTTATGCCGTATTTAACCGGAATGATCAATCGCAACGGTGCGCCCTGGTTGAAGGGGAGTGGATCACCGTTCATTTCATAACAAAGTATGGTTTGCGGATGCAGCATGCTTTTATTATCTATGCCCACATAATAGCCGCTGTCAGGTGTGATCAAACCGGTAAATCGCATATCGGCTTCATCCTGCAGTTTATAATGTTTGATAAAATCAGAAAACTTTACGCCTGCCCAATGTGTTACCTGGCTCCAGCCTTCAATACATTTGAAGTCGAAAATGACTTCTGTTTTTGGTAATGATTTGATTTCAGCCAGGGAGATATCAAGTTCTTCTCCGTTCTGTTTTTTCAATTTTAATTTCCATTTGAACGGATCAAAATTATCGCCCATACCTGCATCGCCATTCACCCTTACGCGGGGTACGGCCGCATTTTTCGGATAAGTTGAACTCAGTCTCGAGGCGCTGAAGAAATTATCGAAAACATACCCATTGAAATCCAGTCCTTTTCGCAGTGGTAGTAACGCTCCATTTTTTTTTGGCTGATCATGAAGCCAGTACCATCCCCCTATACCCAGAGAAATCAATACGAGGAAAACAGAAAACGAGAGGATCGTCCTGTTCCTTATAACTGCGGTTGAAACCGATTCTTCAAACAATTTTCTGTTGCGCATCCTGCTGGTTGTTAGGTTTAAGGTTGTTGTGGTGATTGTTTTTCTTAACCTCGAAGCCCCTGATCATTGCACTGAAATTGTTCCAGCCTGCCCGGATCACCTGAATCACATGCACCAGGAAAAAAAGAACGAATGCCATCGTCGTATAAAAATGTTCCGCGCGTGCTGATTCATAGCCTCCCAGCATATTGCAAAGCCACTGGAACTGCACGGGCTTGTAGATCGCGACACCTGTGAGCAGCATAAAAAAGCCCATCAGGATCACAAGGGTATAAGCAATCCGCTGCGCCGCATTATATTTTATTTGAGTTGGTTTTTTTTTCCCGATCCTTAGATCATAAAGCAGGATAAGCCAGGCTTTCCGGAAAGAACTTTTTTTCGGAACCAACCATCTCCATTCCCCGGAAATAAGAAGATATATAACATAACATACTCCATTCAACGCAAAAAACCACATGAAGAAAAAATGCAGGCTCATACCTTCCGCCAGTCTGAAAGGAATTTTCAGCGTTTGATAGAAACCGTTAGGAAAGAATTTAACCAGTGTCTTATCAGCCCAGCCAAGACGGTAAACATCATTTGCCCAGTAAATCAGCATACCGCTCCAGATCATGATCGCCAGAAGCGGAAAATTCACCCAGTGAAACCAGCGGGTTGCCAGTGTATGTTTATGTATAATTTTTTTCAATGGTAAAAATGATTAAGACGCATAGCGCTCACTTCTTCACAAAATTCAGTGAAGCGGAATTCATGCAATAGCGCAACCCCGTAGGTTTGGGGCCATCATCGAACACGTGACCGAGGTGTGCGCCGCAACGGCTGCAAACAACTTCGGTACGGCTCATTCCAAATTTATTGTCAGTATGTTCTTCTACCATTTTAGATGAAATTGGTGCCCAGAAACTAGGCCATCCCGTGCCACTTTCAAATTTGGTCTCGGAGCTGAACAAAGTTTGCCCGCAACAAACACAGGTGTAGATTCCTGCTTCATGGTTATTCCAGTATTTACCTGTGAACGCGCGTTCGGTTCCCTGCTCACGGGTTACCTCATATTGAAGCGGGGTGAGCATTTGTTTCCATTGCGCATCTGTTTTTGTTACCGCATAATGTTTTCCCGCATTTTTGTTCTGACCCATACATCCGCTGTGCATAAAAATGATGGTAAAGACCAGGAGTATCAAACTGAAAAGCTGTTTCATAATTTTTTTTGCAGATACGAGATGGATTTATCCCTGGATTTGATGAAATCCGCTCACTGCTTATTTTAACAACAGGGCATGAATTTAGTTACGGATTTTCTGAATACGCTAATTTGCAGGAGTATTAACTTTGAAAAAACATTTTCATGGGTGTTTTTCGTCAGATCGCGGAATATTTATACTTGAAGAAGAAAGATCCCAATGCGCCTTCCTCACAGTGGCTGAAATATATGCACGGGATTAACCGCTTGTCTATCCTCCTGGCGTTGATTGGAATAATTATTCTGATTATAAAACTGATCATTCACCGGCATTGATCCGGGAAACCAGCCAATTGTGAATGATTTCTGCGGCATTTGCAGATGCATCACCACCACCGCTGAGCAGATCTTTCAAAGCGCGATAGTCTGCTTTTATTTTTCCAATCTCTTCCCTGTCGTACAATATCTTTTTTAATTCCCCTGCCAGATTTGCTTCATTAAGTTCATGCTGGATGAGTTCCTTAACAACGGGTTTATCCATGATCAGATTTGCCAGTCCGATATATTTTATTTTGATCAACCGCTTCGCGATCTCGTATGATATTCTGCTTCCTTTATAACAAATGATCTGAGGTACGCCAAAAAGTGCTGTCTCCAACGTGGCTGTTCCGCTGGTAACCAGCGCGGCGTCAGCCGCGTTGAGAATCTCATACGTACGGTTGGCTTTTACAAATACATTCGGATGATTTGCAATCAGGGGCTTGTAAAAATCTTCTTCCAGCCCCGGTGCCTTTGCCAGATAAAAATCAACCGCTGGAAATTTTTCTGCAACGGCCATCATTATCGGCAACTTCACGGTGATCTCCTGTTTACGGCTTCCGGGCAATAAAGCAACCATCTTACGGTCTGGTCTTTTATCAACAGGATGCGTTGATTTGTAATCATCGATAACTTTTACCAGCGGATGACCCACATAATCTACATTATAATTCCATTTATCATAAAATGATTTTTCAAAAGGCAGGATCACGAGCATCTTATCAACAGAATCGCGGATCGTTTTCACCCTGTTTTCTTTCCATGCCCATACCTGAGGGGAGATATAATAGACCGTTCTGAGTTTCTTTTCCTTTGCCCATTTTGCAATACGGAGATTAAATCCCGGATAATCGATCAGAATAAGAGCATCGGGCGCGTACGTGAGAATATCTTTCTTACAGAATGATATATTTTTCAGGATGGTTCTCAAATTCAGCAACACTTCTGTGAAGCCCATAAAAGCGAGATCCCTGTAATGTTTAACAAGAACAGCTCCGGCTGATTGCATCAGGTCTCCGCCCCAGGCCCGGAACTCCGCCTGGGGATCAGTCTTCTTTAAAGCTTTGATCAGGTTACTGCCATGCAAATCGCCACTTGCTTCTCCGGCAATGATGTAATATTTCATCTTTTGCAAATCTATGCCTTAGGCTGTATACCGTGGAAACATCGCTATGTAGCTCCCGGAATATTTCATTAATTTTAAAAGATTACATTGCTTATGAGGCATAAACTCTCTGTTTTTGCACGCTTATTATTTTTCACCGCCTTTCTGGCCGCTTCCTGTAGGGGCAGGAAAAAGGCCATAAATCCGGCACATACAATTGTGGAAGACGTGAGATCAGTTCCTGCAGTTACTTCCGAACAGATTAAGCAAATTATTTCAACCCTGGATGTTGATCCTGCATCCGTCAAAGGAATAAAGTTTACCTGCCTCCCCATGCTCATAAGATCTATGAAGAAAAAGCATTTCATCCAATCTGGTCAGATGAACTGCTGATCAGGTCACAGGCTGAAGCGTTTCAACAATATTTAAAAAGGTCAGCTTATGATGGATTATTCAAAGAAGACTATCATTATGATTCGATCCGGCGGTGGAG
>JAEWDG010000177.1 GCA_023390215.1 Bacteroidota bacterium
TCCGCATCCACTCCATTGATGGTTTTAATAATTGTGCCGCGTTTGAAAACACTGTCCTTCCGGTCAAGATTCCCGATAACCGCCATGGTATCGTTCCAGAACTTCATATAGATCGGAAAGCCGGGGAATTTTTTATTCCTTGCCCACTTACTGTATTGCTTGCTCATAGAAACGCTGGTGTGCCCGCATCTTATCTTATCGATCAACGGAGCAAGCACGAACCAGGCAAACTGGTTTTCCGTCATGCTGTCTCTGATCTGCGAACGGTACGATTCGAAATAAACATCCATACTGTCTTTGGGAGTGTACCAATAAAGTGAAGGATGCTTCGCTTGCAGGATATTACGAAGCAAATCATAATCCGTTCTAAGTTCATTCGCCGGATATTTCTTTGTTACATCATAATGCCTGGTGGCTGCGCAGGAAACCAAAAAAAGAATGGCAGTAAAAATAACAGAAATCCTGACCGTCAGGAGAAAATTTCTCACCGCGCCAAATTACCCAATAATTCGGTTAAAAATTTCCTATTATCGGGAACAGGTTTATCTCCCCGTTCTATTACTGTTTTATTAACGTGTAACACCGTTTGAGGTGCCTATTCCTGTCAGCAAGACATCTCTGCGTTTGTCCGTAAGCAGGTGAGTCAGCAGTTCCTGGATCTGTTCATCTTTTTTCTGCAGGCTGGTGATCATGGCTTTGACCAGTTGCCGGTCCAGATTGTCATCCACGGGCCGGTCCGCGGCTGTCACGGCTTTAACGTAAGCCTGCTGCGGATCAGAGAGCAACTGCTCCAGCGTTATATCCAGCGCAGTGGAAATATCCTCCAGTTGCGAAAGAGTTACGTTTACCATATCATTCTCAATATTACTCACTGCAGCTTCTGAAAGGCCCAGGCTAACAGCCAGGTCTTTTTGCTTCATGTCTTTTACACCCCTCCACTTTCGGATATTTGTTCCGATACGGTACCGGCTGTCCTGATGCCGTTGATTAAAATTTTTCATGCAAAGTTTTTTCGCAAACGTAAATATTCACGCATATTATGTCAATGCTAAATTGACGCAATTGAGAAGGAAAATCTACCGGCTAATCACGTAAAAAAACTTCAGTAAAAAATTATAAGACTGCACTGAATTTATATAGGCAGAAATAATGAATCAAAAATTCGATGCTGGCTATTTTTCACAAATGAAAACCATATTACTTGTTGTCATGTTGCTATGTATTGTTTCAATGCTGAACGCACAACCAGACCAACAGACAAGCATTCAAATTAATGGCAGAATTATCACGGTCTCCAGGGATAGTTCAGGAAACTGGAAACTTCCTGAATCGCTTTGCGTTATGCTGGTCTCAGCAGAAGAAAAAAGACAGGAAACAATAAACCCTTTCCTCTGGATCCTGATGTTTTATTTAAACAAACAGAATAATACGGGGGAAATCAAAAATTGATACTGAAATTATCACTTCTATTTTTCGAGGTGATTCCATCCCTGCGCGATCAGATCGTAAGAATTTCCACCTCTGGTGATTATTTTCTTTCCTTCAGAGGCCTCCGTCATATATCCGATCACCGAAATACCTGGGTTAGCTTTTATCTTATCATAATCATTCTGCGTCACTGTAAACAATAATTCATATTCTTCACCTCCACTCAGTGCACAGGCAGTTGGGTCGATCTTAAGATTGTATGCAAATTCTTTCATTTCATCATTAAAAGGCAATTTGTCTTCATAGATCACGCAACCGGTATCACTTTGTTTGCATATATGCAGCAGATCGCTGCTTAGCCCATCGCTTACATCTATCATGCTGGTTGGCGTGACCCCTGCTTCAAGAAAATATTCCACGATGTCTTTTCTCGCTTCAGGCTTCAGCAAACGGCCAACAATGTAAGCCTGCCCTTCAAGATCAGGCTGGGCACCCGTTTCCTCGAAAATCTTTTTTTCACGTTCCAGTAATGTAAGTCCAAGAAAAGCGCCTCCCAGTTCTCCGCTCACACAAATCAGATCATTCTTCGACGCGCCATCCCGTTTTACAAAACCATTGGGTGCAACTTCTCCGATTGCAGTAACACTAATGATAAATCCCTTCTGAGAAGTGCTTGTATCGCCACCTACCAGGTCAACATTATATTTTTCACAGGCAGCATACACCCCTGCATAAAATTCATCGAGCGCTTCCACACTGAAGCGATTGCTGAACGCGATGCTTAGCGTTACCTGCGTGGGCGTGGCATTCATGGCATACACATCACTCAGGTTCACCACGATACTTTTATATCCGAGGTGTTTCAGCGGTGTATAAGAAAGATCGAAGTGAACGCCTTCTATCAATATGTCGGTTGATACAACGGTCTGCCTGCCGAAATGATCTATCACCGCTGCATCATCGCCCACACTGACTATAGTAGAAACATTTCTTATCTCGTTGTTTTTAGTCAGGTGATCGATCAACCCGAATTCACCCATAGCGGATACTTCCGTTCTTGTTTGTTCCATATTATTGTTCATTTACAGGAGCGCCGTTTACAATAGAGAGCAGTTCATCATGGATCTTTGCATTGGTGGCAAGCAAATGAGGCTGATAGGGAGAATAATATTCCCCTTTGAAATCAGTTACTTTTCCGCCTGCTTCTTCCACCATCAAAAATCCTGCTGCACTATCCCAGGCC
>JAEWDG010000229.1 GCA_023390215.1 Bacteroidota bacterium
AAAACATAGTGCGATTGGCTATTTACTGAAGCCCATTGATGAAGATGACCTGGCAGAAGCACTGAATAAACTTACACAGTCCCCACTGGAGCAGATGGAAACCATGGCGCAAGTCCTTCGCCACAATCTGAACCAGAACAATAAGCGTAAAAGAATTATAGTTCCATCGGGGAACGAATTAATTTTTATGGAAATTGATGATATTGTTCGTTGCCAAAGCGATGTGAACTATACTACCATTTTTAAAACTGATAAAAGCAAAATCGTTGTCGCAAAAACGTTGAAAGATTTTGAAGAAATACTTGTTCCTCACGAGTTTTTCCGTATACATAATTCTCATCTCATCAATTTGTCGTGCATAAAAAGCTATAATAAAGGGAAAGGTGGTTCGGTCACCCTGACTGATGGTACAGAGCTTGAGGTATCTACAAGAAGAAAAGATGAATTCCTTAAAATAATGGCAGCGTTCTGAAAGAGTTGGATTGAAATGTATGAATGATTCTCTCCCCGCATTTTATTCCGCATATTTACGGAAGAACCAGACTTTCAGCAAATCAGCGGTAAGGATATAACCAAGTACAATACAGGCTACCATAAGAAATACGGAACCAGGTAATATTACAATACCCATATCCCGGGCAAAGGGGAAATATGGCAATGCAATAGTTAGTACCAACGCCACGGAACTGAATATCAGCATATACCTTCCGGGTTTGCTTCTAAAAAAAGACCTGTGTGTGCGGATGATAAATAAAATGAACAACTCCGTTAAAACGGATTCAATAAACCAACCGGTTTGAAATACCGCTTCACTAACCCTCATGTAAAAATATAACAACGCAAAAGTGAGCAAATCAAAAAATGAACTATGTATTCCGAACACCAGCATATATTTTTTAATTAGGCTTAGATTCCATTTTCCCGGATTTCGCAATTGATCCTCGTCTACATTATCTGATGCCACAGTAAGAAAAGGGAGGTCGGTTAAAAAATTGATCAGAAGGATTTGTTTTGGAAGCAGGGGTAAAAATGGAAGTATAAGTGAAGCGGCGGCCACGCTGCACATGTTACCGAAAGTAGAACCTGTACTGATGTACAAGTATTTCAACGTGTTGGCAAAGGTCTTCCGCCCTTCTTTCACTCCCTCCACTATAACCATCAGGTCTTTTTCCATCAATACAAAATCCGCGGCATCCCGGGCAACATCAACGGCATTGTCTACAGATATTCCAACATCAGCAGCATGGATCGCCGAAACATCGTTGATGCCATCGCCCATATAAGCAACCGTGAAATTTTTTCTCAACGCCTTAATAATCCATTCTTTTTGCACCGGTTCCACCTCCGCGAACACATGGATATTCTTGACCAATGCCGGCAGATCTTTTTCGTTAGCACCGGTTAGCTCTGTGCCCGTAAGAATCCGGGGTTCTGCAATCCCGATACCCCGGGCGATTGATTCGGCAATTCGTTTATTGTCTCCCGTTATGATCTTCAATCCGATCTCCAAATCTTTAAGCGCCTTAATGGTTTCGGGAATTCCTTCCTTCACAGGATCTTTAAAGAGTATAAAACCGCCAAACAACATATCTTTTTCCAGCTCTTTACTGATCACTTCATCCTGCAATTTTTTATAACAAAGGCCCAGAACCCGGAATCCTTTTGCACCATATTCATTGAAAAGAAGCTGAAGATCCTGCTTGCAGGTATCTATCAACTGTATGTTGTTCCCGCCAAAATCTACCCTGGAACAGACTTCTATAACGTTTGAAAAAGCACCTTTACAAACCAGCAAATGCACTCCGTTATCCTTAAAGGCAACACTTAATCGCTTCCGGTTAAAATCATAAGGGATGATGCCGATCTTTTCAGGAACCGCTTCCACACCGGCCTTTTTTAAAGCTTCATCGATCGGATTATTGTATCCATCCTGCAATGCGGCATTTACGCAGGCAAGCTTCCGGACGAAAGCAGATTCTTTTCCAAGTGCATCGTAAAATGCATATACAGATATAGCGCCTTCTGTAATTGTTCCTGTTTTATCTGTGCACAGCAAATTAATCTCTCCGAGATTTTGAATGGAATTCAGTTTTTTTACAATTACTTTTTTTGCGAGCATTCTCTTTGCACCCGCGCTCATGGCAATAGTTGCAATTGCAGGCAATAACTCCGGCGCCATTCCTACAGCCAGGGCTAAAGCAAATAACGCGGAATCGACCAGGGACTTTTTATCGAGCAGATTAATGAACAATACAAAGACCGCCAAAATAAGCGTGATCTTCATCAGGAAATAACCAAAATGCCTGATACCCATTTCGAAGCTGGTCTCTATTTCTTCAGCAGAGGTTCTGGCTATGCCACCGAAGATGCTGTCTTTACCTGTATGGATAACCAACGCGCTGCCATTTCCGCTTTGAATGCTCGTACCCTCCCAGATCACATTGGTTCGCTTTGGCAAAATGGTCTGCTCGGCAACGGTACCCGCTTTTTTAAATACAGGATAGGATTCACCGGTCAGGCTTGCTTCATTAGCATATAGTTCATTGGTATCTATCAATAAACAATCGGCGGGTATGATATCTCCTGCCCCCACGATTATCACATCTCCTTCAACCACTTCCCCCGAGGGTATCTCCAGCAATGTTCCATTTCTGCGAACTTTTGTTTTTTTTGATATCAACGCCTGGAGTTTCTGTACCACTTTACCTGCATTTCTTTCCTGAATAAAACTCAGTATGCCGGAGGACAGCAGAATGGATAAAATGATAAGTACGTCGGAACGGTCTCCGAGAAATCCGGAAATGAGTACGGCCCCTATCAGCAGCAACATCAGCGGGCTTTTATATTGGCGCAGGAATGCACCTATACCTTTTTTGAAGGCGGAAGTGCTTTCTTCATTTGAAGTTTTGTCTGATAATAATTGTGCAGCTTTGGAAGATTCCAAACCTTCTGCTGAGCTCCCGAGTTTTGTAAACCAGTAGTTAGTATCGAATTGCCAGAAATTCTTTTCGTTCGGGGTTGCCATAACTGAATCCGCTGTTCAAATCTAAACTTTCCCTTTTTAACCATCGGTTTTCAGGTCTTTCATCACCCGGTAGGTCTTTCTTCCGTACATTACCGCCCAAAATAAAAAAATAACACCCTCCAGTCCGTCCATGAATAATCTGTAACCATCAACGCCGCCATCGTTAATAACCGCTTGAGCTTTGAATAGTGCAACTGTCAGGCAGGCAATAAAGAGCCAGAAATTTTTGTTCCTAAACAAAAAAGATATTTTCATAAACCTTATTTTTCAGGTATACGATTGTAGCGCAGGATCTAATGAAATTAGCGCTTTTATATACCGCACTTGATCGCGGAAGCTGAACTGGATCTTACGTCGCTCCCGTTGAAAATTACATGAATTCCGGCCTAACCTTTTCCCGCTTTTTTTATTGCCGACAGGTAGATCTTTTTAATGCTGTTCTTTTCTTCCTTTTCAAGAAT